>CAXHCG010000231.1:0-2477 GCA_964014905.1 uncultured Candidatus Poseidoniales archaeon
GCTTCACGTCCACTCGTGCGCGTCGTCTCCTTGAGGATGGGGACTTCGCTCATGGCTGGTCCACCGAATGCTTCCCAATAAGCCAAGCGCTCTCGAACGCATGGCCAACGGCTCAGTCCTCGTCTTCAACGACTTCAAAGTCGGCGTCAACCACGCCGTCATCCACGTTGATGTCGCCGTCTTCGCCACCTTCTTGCTGCGCCATCTCGGCAGCGGCAGCTTCGTAGAGTTTTGTTGAGACAGCGTGCATGGATTCTTCTATCTCCTTCACCTTTGCTTGGATGGCAGCGTCGTCCATGGCATCGATGTCGATTGGTTTTCCGTCGTCGTCTTGAACCATCTTCTCAAGTTCGTCAAGGTGAGCCTTCACGGGTTCAACGTCGCCATCGTCCAACTTGTCAGCCGATTCCTCGAGGGTGCGACGTGTTTGGTAGACGATTTGGTCCGCCATGTTTCGAAGTTCGACCTTGGCCTTTCGACGCTGGTCTTCTTCGGCAAATTTCTCAGCCTCAGCAATTTTTCCTTGAATCTCATCCTCGCTGAGTGAGGTGGCCGATTCAATCTTGATGGATTGCTCTTTTCCGGTTCCCATGTCCTTTGCGCTCACGTTGACGATTCCGTTGGCGTCAATGTCGAACGTTACTTCAATTTGGGGGACGCCACGTGGGGCGGGAGGGATGCCGACCAGTTGGAACTGACCAAGCGTCACGTTGTCCTTTGCGAACTCGCGTTCACCTTGAAGCACGTGGATTTCCACAGCCGGTTGATTGTCGGATGCGGTTGAGTAAATTTCAGAGCGGCGTGCAGGAATCGTCGTGTTGCGTTCGATCATGGTGGTCATGACTCCGCCAAGCGTCTCAATTCCAAGGGTCAATGGGGTCACGTCAAGCAAAAGAATGTCTGAGACGCCCTCGTCGCCCGAGATGATGCCGGCCTGCAGGGCTGCGCCCATGGCCACGGCTTCATCCGGATTGATGCCCTTGTAGGGGGGTTTCCCCGCTTCCTTCTCAACGGCTTCTTGCACCGCGGGGACACGCGTCGAACCTCCGACCAGAATCACCTTGTCAACATCGCCTTTTTTGAGGCTGGCGTCCTTCATGGCTTGCCGGGTGGGGACCATGGTTTTCTCGATCAGTTTGGCGATAAGGTCTTCGAACTTGGCTCTCGAAAGGGAGAGGTCCATGTGAACAGGTTGCCCATCGGCCATGGAAATGAACGGGAGGTTGATTTGGGTTTGTTGCGTTCCGGACAGCTCAATCTTGGCCTTCTCGGCGGCCTCCTTGAGGCGGGACATGGCCTGCTTGTCCTTTGAGAGGTCAATGCCCGTCTCTTTCTTGAACTCAGCCACCATCCAGGCAATGACTTTCTCATCGAAATCGTCGCCACCGAGTTTGTTGTTTCCTGCCGTGGCCTTCACCTCGATTTGAGGTTGACCGTCGACTTCGTAAATCTCCAAGACGGACACGTCAAACGTACCGCCACCCAAGTCGTAGACGAGGATGGTTTGGTCTTGCGTTTTGTCCACGCCGTACGCCAATGCTGCTGCTGTGGGTTCGTTGATGATGCGCAGGACGTCAAGGCCTGCGATGCGGCCAGCGTCCTTCGTCGCTTTCCGCTGAGCGTCGGTAAAGTAAGCAGGACAGGTGATCACCGCTTGCTTCACTTCATGCCCGAGATAGGCCTCAGCGTCGGCCTTCAACTTCTGGAGGATAAAGGCGGAAACCTCCTGCGGGGTGTACGTGGTTTCATCCACATCAGTGGTCCATTTTGTACCCATGTGTCGCTTGACGGAAATCATGGTGCGGTCAGCGTTTGTGACCGCTTGGCGCTTGGCGGTGACGCCGATGAGCCGTTCTCCACCGTCTTTGGCGAAGGCGACCACCGAGGGGGTGGTTCGGGCACCTTCCGCATTGGGTATCACCACGGGTTCACCGTTCTCGATGGTGGCGACGCAGCTGTTCGTTGTTCCAAGGTCAATTCCAATCACTTTACTCATTTTTTCACGTCCTTCAAAAGATGGGGATGCCACCGTCGTCTTCGTCATCGTCGTCGTCTCCGAGGTCGATGCTCACCTCCCCCGGGGCAGGGAGGGTGTCGTCATCGCCCGATTCCAGCGCCTTTCCTTGTGGCGTCAGTTTCAGGGTAATGTCGAGAATGCCGTTGTTGAGCGTCCAGTCCACCACATCGTCGCAGGGATGGGGGAGTTCAACCAGCGCCAGCGGCTTGGGTTGTGTGGACCGCAAGATTTCAATCTGAGAACCGTTTTTTATGAGCTCGATTTCAAGCTGCTCGGACTCAATGTCGCCCTTCAAAGCGAAGTCGAGCGTGACCGACATGTTCCACCCGTCAAGGTAAACGTCCTCTGCCGGGAGTTTAACCGTCTCGTCATCGTTTCCTTCCAGAGCGGACGGGTCGAGCTCAACGGGCGCCGCATCCACTTTGATGTCCATTCCCAAGTTTTTGAGGAGATCTTCCAT
>CAXHCG010000232.1:0-2451 GCA_964014905.1 uncultured Candidatus Poseidoniales archaeon
GTATCAACGCCCGAACACGTTCTTGGAACGGCGGCTTCCCAAACCACCGTGCTTGCGGAGCAGGAAGGGTATGTTGCAGGATACAATGCGATGAAAATGGCCCAACTCGCACGGCGGCACGGAGCAGGTCGGTTCGCTCTTGACGACGCCATTGATGGGCATGTGGGATTCATTCTTGAGGCAACCAAGGCTGATTACGTGGAAAAAAACAGTCCGCTGTTCACCTTTTTTCACACCAGAGACCTCGACCACGACGACCTTGATGAGCTGAAGAGCATCTGCAAAACAGGACCGACTCAACCCGAGAATCCCTACCGTTTGCTGGAACGGATTGAATCCTCTTCAACGAAGGCGTGATAAAGGGGTGGCTTGTCGCCCACTTTGCCGATTTAGCTTAGCTGGTGGAGCGTGGGACTGTTAATCCCAAGGTCGTGGGTTCGAGCCCCACAATCGGCGCCAAATCAACGCACTGCGCCCGATTTGTTGAAAAATCACAGGTCTTTTTTTCCCGTTCGCACCCGACACTCAGTCGTCACGAGTGGCCATCTCAAGCCCATCACTGGGCCGGTCGTCGGATGGATAAGCACCCCAGTAGGCTTCCCTGGCTTCTTGGTTGATCTGCATGCAGAGTTCGACATCACCGGGACGCTCAGGCATGGTTTGTGTCCCGTTCAGGTGTTCGATCATCGGCTGAATGTTGGACATGTTCACCACACCCCATCCGACTTGGGTACAGGGTGCAACCGGGGAGATGGGCATGGTTCCTGCCGTTGGATCCCACGTGGAAAAGGAGGGGTACCACGCTGAAAGATTGAGAGCATTTCGCACAACTGAATTTGTTATATCAGCCTGAGCGCCAGCGTTTGGATGACCGTCCGGCCAGACGCCTTGGACCAACACACCGCTGCGGTTCTCGCTTGAGGCACCCGAGCCGAAATCGCCGGTTTCCTCGCGCAGGTGTTCCAACACGAACGAGAGAATACCGGCTGTACGAGGCGTGGCAAAAGAAGTGCCAGATGTTTCGTGGTAGCCATCCACGTCATCGTGATTGGGCAGGACTTGCGTCCAATCGGCGGCAATGTCCGGGTACGAACCGCTCATGGTTTCCTTCTGGTCGTCGCCCTCTTCGGCGTAGCCTGCGATGCCGATGGACCAAGGTGGCCCCGCGGTGGCGTCTTGCACGGCTGGCGAAGGCGTGTTGTCAGCTGCCCCGGTGTGAATCTTGTTGTTGACGACAACGGTTTGGTAGGTCCCCGTCTCGATACCAGGAACCGGCAAGGAGCCGATGGCTCCAAATGAGGTCGTGACAATGTCAACGAGCGGTTGATTCCCGGCTGCGAGAACGGCTTCGGTTGAGAACCCCTCGACAAAGAAGATGACAGCGTCCGGGTTAGCGTCCAAGACGGCTCCGGTTACAGCGGTTCCGTGCCCGTCAGAGGGGTCATCGAGAATGTGTATGTCCGTCCCTCCATCGGGGGATGCTCCGATGATTTTTGTCCCCTCAAAATAAACGATATCGGAGGTCGTGATGGTGTCCCAGCAGGTTTCCTTGTCGGCCTGGTAACGCTCCTCCCATGTCCCTTCAAAGGTGGGCATGCAGGTTTTGGTCACACCGAGGCCATCAAGCAACCAAGCCGGATAAACTTCATCGGTCCTGAAGTGATCGTGGTAGACGTTAATGCCGGTGTCAATCGGTGCAACCACTGAATAAGGACGCCAGTCAGAGGACGGAGGTTGACCGTCAAACATCACGTTTGATGCCGGACGTTCGTCCAAGAACGTCATCCCACCGGCAACAAGAGACACGACAAGGAGGACGGCAAGGACGGTGGGGACCACGCGCCTGCGGCTCAGGGAAGCGGCATCTTCAGCGACCATGAGACCACCAAACGCAAGGTCGACGGCATCAAGCGCAGCCATGTTTGGTCTTCCTTTGGTCTTCCTCAAGAAGGTATGCCTGTCATGGAATTATTCCCATTCGATGGTCCCAGGCGGTTTGTGGGTGATGTCATAGACCACCCGATTTACAGCCCCTTTGACCGTGTTGGTGATTCGCGTGCTGATCTTCTGAAGGATGTTGTGAGGGATTTCAGAGTAGCGAGCAGACATACCGTCCATGGATTGCACGGCGCGCACCACGACCGTCTCGCCATAAGCGCGAACATCGCCGTGAACGCCGACGCTACGCACTGGAAGGAGCGCAGCAAAATATTGCCACGGAATTTCCATTTCCCCTCGTTCAGTTGCGGCTTCAAATTCTTCCTCAACAATGGCGCAGGCCTCGCGAACCACGGCCACCCGTTCAGGCGTCAATTCACCAAGGGTTCGCACCGCCAAACCGGGTCCAGGGAAGGGTTGACGTTCAGCGACGTTGATGTCGAGATGGCGGGCCAGTTCACGAACCTCGTCCTTGTACCTGTCTCTTATACACATCTCCGAGCCCACGAGACC
>CAXHCG010000233.1:0-2421 GCA_964014905.1 uncultured Candidatus Poseidoniales archaeon
GTCCTCGTCCTTTTCGATTTCATTCATGGAGAGGAAAGCATGGGTCTCGGCGTCGAACACGCTTCGTGTTTCGACCGACCCTTCTCTCGATGAGAGAACATACACCTCGAGCCCGTTCTCGTTCGTCTCTTCGTGGAAGGTCCATGTCGCGGCGGGGTTCATGTACAGGGTATTGCAGGACCATCCCACACCTTCTTGCCAGTTGCAATTTGAGGTAACATCAAATTCCATCTCATCCCAACCGTTGCTGCAGTCATCCGTCCCGTCAAAGAATGACGACGCAGCAATACGCTGCCCGTCCCCCGTTTGACAGTCAAGCTCACTGCTGTCGGGGGTGGTGTCTTCGTCCAGACCATCCTGGCAATCTGCGTACCCGTCGTTGACGCGAGTCAGGAAAATTTGGTTTCCTCCCCAGATTGATACGCATTCATACATGGAGGCTTCATCTGACCCGTCTTGACAATCGATGGCGCCATCGTTGTATTGCGTCACCGTAATGATCGACCCATCCGTACACACAAAGTTGCTCACATCCTCTCCAAGGTCGTACACCGGTTCATCTGACCCGTCCCAACAGTGGTCGAACCAGTCGTTCACATCACTCAAGTCAATCGTGCCACTGCCGTCGTCGCATGTAAACGTGCTCGTTTCTTCCTCTTCGATGTAGGGCTCGTCTTCGCCGTATTCACAATCGTCATCGCCGTCGTTCACTGTTGACAGGGGAATGGTTTCTCCCCTCCAGCATTCAAAGGTTGAAATTTCAGACTGCGTGATGGGGTCATAACTCGGTTCGTCTTCGCTGCTCGCACAGTCCGGAGAACCATCGTTGACCTTTGAGAGGAAAATGACGTCACCGTTTGAGCATTCAAATGTGCTGTACTCTCGCATTTCGTAGGTGGGTTCGTCCTCGGCTCCAGAGCAATCCTCCTCGCCGTCGTTCACTTCGGTCAAAAAGACAATCTGGCCGTCGTCACAGGTGAATCGGGAGAGTTCTTCCAGGTCGTACACCGGTTCATCTGAACGGTCTCCCTCGCAATCGGGGTATCCATCGTTCACCCATTCCCACCGGACGGTTTGCCCGTCGTCGCACGTGAAGATTGCTTGCGTGTCCCAGATCGTTTCGTCCTCGCCTTGGCTGCAGTCGTCTTTCCCGTCGTTGGCGAGGGACAGAGCGATTTGGCGGCCATTCAAACACGACATTTGGGAAACCTCAGCACCGGTGATGTCGTATGAAGGCTCATCGGTTGCGTCATCGCAGTCCGCAATCCCATCGTTGACCCAACTCCACGGAATGTTCCAGGGTTGACCGTAAAGTGTGCAGGCATCGTCGGTGTTTTCTTCGCCAAACCAGTGAACGGTTTCGTTGCCGGAAAGCGCGGCTTCATCTTGGCGGCCATCGCAATCGATGACACCGTCGTTAACTCTTGAAAGAGGAATGTTCTCCGTGCTTTCCTCTTCACCTTGCTCCATGTCCCAGCATTCAAAATCGCTGGTTTCTTGCCCGTTCTCGTCGTATTGCGGCTCGTCATCACCGTCCGGGCAATCGGCCTTTCCGTCGTTGACGAACATCAATTCGATTTCTTCTTCATCCCCGTCGCAGCCGAATTCTTCGTCAAATAGCGGTATGCCGATCACATGACTCGGTTGTTCATCGGTTCCGTCCTGACAGTCACTTATACCGTTGTTCACGTCGCTGATGCCGACCACGGTTCCGTCGTTGCATGTGAATGAACTCAGGTCGTCAATGTCGTACGCTGGTTCGTCGCTGCCATCATCGCAGTCGGGTGTTCCATCGTTCACGCGGTAGCTGGGAACCGTCGTCAAGCCATTGTCGCACGCAAGCTCTGTGATGAAATTTGGTTCATCGGTTCCGTCGGGGCAGTTGTCTTTCCCGTCGTTCACCAGCACGAGAGGCACCGTCGTTCCGTCTAGGCATTCGTAGGAGACGGTGCTCAAGTATACGGGTTCGTCTTTGCCATCGGTGCAATCCTTCGTTCCGTCGTTCACCAGCCCGAGAGGCACGGTCGAACCATCGTCACACACGAAGTTCCGAAGTTGCATGTTTTCGCTGTTCTTGTTCAGCGATAACTCGTGGGTGTAATCGTTTTCGTAAACGTTGGCGCAGTACCAAATTGCGCCTTCCAACTCACAGTGCGACCAAACATCTGAGAGCATGTCGGGAGGTTGGTAGTAGACGTCGTCAACGAGGTAGTTGGTCTCAACAAGGGCTCCGGTCAAGTGGCCGTAATCGTCGTATTCCACGCTCACATGTTCAACTTGGACGAATCCGTTTCCGTCGCGCAGGTAGGTGGTGGAGAGTTGAAATTCTCCTGTCCCGTACTGAAACGCCTCAAACTTGAACGAGCTCAAGCCTCTGTCTCTTATACACATCTGACGCTGCCGACGAAGGTTCGAGTGTAG
>CAXHCG010000234.1:0-2404 GCA_964014905.1 uncultured Candidatus Poseidoniales archaeon
TACACTCGAACCTTCGTCGGCAGCGTCAGATGTGTATAAGAGACAGCTTTACGTGGGGCGGGACAATCTTTGAACTCGACGTGAGCGTTTCCTAAACAAGAACCACGACGGTTGTTGCAATCTGAACTCAAACAAGGCATGCCACGATGGCAGCCCGAGCGTGAGGTTCCAACCGTGGTTCAATGTGATGCGGTTCGGCACCGGGACCGATGATTCCCAAACCAATTGGCTTGTCGTGCTTCAGTTGAAGCTCAAGAATGGTCTTGATGACGGCTTGGCCCATGGCGAGACCGTGTTGCGTTTCACCCTTCTCGATGATGCCCAAGCAGGCTGCGGCATCGTGGTTGCTCAACAGCCTCTCGAGGGCGAGGGGAACCTCCATGGAGCCCGGGACCCAGACGACCTCACCGATGGAAAGTCCGTGCTTTTCGGCTTCATCGGTTGAATGGGCGAGCATGCGCTCAACCTCTTCTTTGTGATACGACCCGCAGACCAGCCCAATTCGCTTGCTCATGCGTGCCCACCTCAGTTCTCCTGTTTCATCATTCGTTCGACCGTCGCCACGACGGTTTGGGTCATGGCGTCGATTTCAATGTTAACCAGCCCACCATTCTTCACCTCGTGGAAGGTCGTCAAACGAAGGGTTTCTGGAATCAAATGGATGTTAAATCGGTTTTCGAAGACCTCACCAATGGTCAGTGAAGCGCCGTTTAGTCCAATGTAACCTTTTTCATGAATGTACTTCATCATGCTTTTTGGTGCCTCAATGGCGAGATCAAGCCCTTCCCCGACCCGGCTGCATGCTTTGATTTGACCCAAACCCATGATGTGGCCGGAGAGCAAATGACCGCCCAATTCATCGCCCATTTTCAGCGAGCGCTCCACGTTTACTGCACTCCCCGGTTCAAGTTGGCCAAGGTTGGTACGGTTCAAGGTCTCCTCAATGACGTCAAACGCCACGGACTGACCATCCATGTCCGTTGCAGTCAAGCACACACCGTTGATGGCAACGCTGGCTCCGCGCTCCAATCCGGTGGTGTCCGGCAGGTCAATATGAAAGGTCCAAACGGCGTTTTTATTTTCTATAGAGCGAATGGCACCCAATCCTTGAACGATTCCAGTGAACATGTTCAAACCCCTTTCCTCTCGGCACGTTCTAGGATACGTGCGATGATTTTTCGCGTGCCGTCAAGGTCATCGCTCAGCCCCTCAACGCGTACAACGGCGATGTCGCCGTGCCCCCGTTCATGAAGAGCCATGCGAATGTTGTCTTCAGCATGCTCTTGGTCGTAGCCCAAGGCGATGACATCGGGTTTGATTTGAGGAAGGATATCAAAAATGGGTACGTTCGGAGGATTACCGACAACCACCGCATCCACCGGTTTGAGGCCGGCCACCATTCGTTGACGAAGGGCCTGGTTGGTAACCGGTTCGTGTTTGCGCTTGCGCACCGTGTCATCGTGCGCCACGACAACGGTCAAGTGGTCTCCAAGCGATTTTGCCTGTTCCAGGTAGTGGAGATGGCCAGCATGGAGCAGGTCAAACACACCGACAGCAAGGATGCGCTTCATGGGACCACCGTACATGGGTTAGGCTGTTGCTTCATGAGGATGACGGTGGAGATTAAGCCCCAAGAGCAGCGACCACATCTGATCCTTCAAGGAAAGGGATGCCCTTGGCCTCAGCCCACGCACGGGCATCGGCCACCGACAGGGCATGGTCGCCATCGGGTTGAAGCATTTCAGCCCCGATGACCACGGGGGTCACTCCAGACAGTCGGGCGAGCCCTACAGCCAATTCGGTGTGGCCCTGACGAACTCGAAGTCCACCCTGAGCCTCTCGACAGACAGGAATGTGTCCGGGGGTCCTGAATTCATCCCCAAGGCGCTTCATGGCGGCGTCTCCTGCCACGCTGTTGGCTAAGCAATCGCTCGCCAGCTCAGCAAAACGCCGGGTGGTGAGGGCACGATCGTGATCGGTGATTCCGGTGTAGGTCTCTCGGTGGTTGAGTGAGAGGGTAAACGCCGACCTGGCATCGTAGCGAAGGTCGTTGGTGATCAGGTGGCTGAGCACTGGATTCCGCTGAACGAGGTCGGCCGTCGTGTGCAGGTCCTGAAGAAAGGGAAGTCCGAAGCATTCGCCGACCTCTTCACCGATGGCGAGGAAGAGGAGCCCGCCACAATCTTGGCGCAGTTGCCGCATCGTTGCTGGTTCTGCCATCTCAGCGGGAAAGAGAAGGTCGGTTTCCCCCTCGCGCTTTTCGGAGTCGAAAAGGCATACGGGTTGGCCAGCTTGGAACGCTTTAACCGCTCGGCGAACATGTGGGTCCATGGTTCAGCCTCCGGCCTCACCTTCATGACTGTCTCTTATACACATCTGACGCTGCCGACGAAGGTTCGAGTGT
>CAXHCG010000235.1:0-2377 GCA_964014905.1 uncultured Candidatus Poseidoniales archaeon
TTATCAGCGGTCTCGTGGGCTCGGAGATGTGTATAAGAGACAGGTTGAAGCCGTGCTCAACGCCGCTGATCGTGAGATCATGAACTTGAACGAAGTGAACGGGAAAGAAAACACGATTTACATCGACCACAGAGAAGGACGCTCAACCCTCCCCGGATATTTGCAAGGGCTCGGTTTCAAAACGGTGTTCACGCAACTCCCCTACGGAGACATTCGGCTTTCCGAACGCGTGCTCATCGAGCGAAAAACGGCGAGAGATCTTCTCGAGTCCATCAAATCAGGCCGACTGCTTCACCAGTGCAGGAGTCTAAAAGCGAGTGCCCAACGCCCACTCTTGCTGATTGAAACCGGGGGTGAATCACAATACAGCGTTCACCCAAATGCAGTTTTAGGGGCTCTCGCCCACCTCACACTGGACTTGGGGATTCCGGTCATGATGGTCAAGGGCCCCCTCGAAGCGGCGCATTTCATCGCCGTGGCTGCCCAGAGGGAACACGACGCTTTGGAGCGGTTCCACGGGTTCGTAACCGACGTCCAAAAGGACGACCTGTCCCTCAAGAAATCGCTCTCCGTGGCACGACGTGAATTGGAAAGCATCACCAACCAACCCGAGCAAGACCATCCGTGGTTGGACAACCACCGGGAGCACCTTCATCGCTGCTACAAACACGCCATTGAACCGCTCGTGAGTCAACATGAACGCCTTGCACATCTGTTGATGGCTGCCTCGCCCTCGCTTGGCAAACTGTTTGCATCACGAGAAGAGGACTTCGTTCGCATGGCTGGCTGTTCGCTGAAGGATGCCGAGGAGGTCGTAGCCTTCCTTCAGCAGACGCTCAAGAACCAATGAGACGGACCCTTGTTCGCAACTGTGCCAGTCGATCGGGATAGAACCCTAGCGCAAAGGCGACGATTTCTGAGAGATGGCAAACGGGAACAATGGTGTTCTTGCCACTGACACGACCGGCTTTCGATTGGTATGAATCAAGGTTGACGTGAGAAACAGTGCAGGCGCTCACAACCAAATCGGCCCCAGACTGGATGGCGTCGGAAAGAACGGCTGCTGTCATGGCAAGCGACGAGTCTTCGAGCGTGAGCATCGAGGTGGAACCCACGCTCATGCACTTTGAATCGTAGTCGATGGGTGTACCGCCAAGCGCTTCGATCAGTTGCTCCATGTACGTCGGCATGAACGGGTCATCTCCGGCGCAGGCACCTTCACGCTGCATGTCGGGCCCGTAGTACCCTGCAATGTTCATCTTGAGGGGATTCTTTACGGCGTTTCGAACCTTGTCGAGACCAATCTCCTCAACAAGGTAGTGGAGAAGGTGCCACGATTGCGTCTCACCAGCGTATTCCACCTTGGAGGTGCGGGCAACAAGGTTGTTGACCGTGCTTGCGTAGACGGGATCTCGCTTCATGTCTTGTGCAGTGTTGCACATGATGGCATGGCTGGTGGCGCAGGTGGTCATCACGTCAAGTCCCTGAGCTTCTGCAAGGGCGAGGTTTCGGGCCACGAGCGCATCCTGTAGTTTCGGAGTGGCTTGTTTGATGACGTTTCCTCCATCGCTGCTGGCACGGGGGATTTCAATCAGTTGTATGTTGAGGGCCCTGCAGAGGGGTTGGATGGTGTCCTCAACCTCGGCAGCTCCAGCCCGGGCGACATTTCCGGGGTAGTATGCCACCTTTGCCACACTTTCACCTCAGAACCGTTGATCAATTTCGTTGAAGAGGCTGACAACCTCATGATAGTTGGCGACGCGGCTGTTGAACATCTTTGGAATGCGTCCAAGACCTGCAGGTGGAACCAGAAGGGCTTGCAATCCACGAATGGGTGGGCCGCCGTTTCTGGTGAACGCTAGCGCCATCCGGGCGGAGACACCGCTGAACACGTTGCTGACCAAGCCCAGTGGGCCGAGCACCTGTCGGTAAAGGGTGGTTTCGTTTACGTTGCCAGACCACTTGACGCTGCGGCCGTACCACTTGACGAGGCGTCCCGATTTGCCGGCGTACCGGGATTGGTTGAGAAGGGCTCCACGGGCTTCGTTTAACGCCCGTGCGGCCAAACGTCCATCTTCACCGTAGCGCATAAGACTGGCGTGGTCGGCCTCCGACCAGATGCCGTCTTTTTCTTGTAGTGAATTCATGATGTTGCGACGTTGCTTTTCGGATGTGCGCGGGTCAAGCACACGGAGCCATTGTTGGAAATGAACACCTGGTCCCTCGTAGTGTTGGTCGTGGGGGAGGGTGTCCGACATGGCTTGGATAAGATGGAAGGAGAGAACATCGCCTGCTTGGTGAAGGGCGGTGGCGGCGGCGGATTCCATGGTGCCCATCGCCTGCCCTGATGGAAGGTGCTCACCCTCCCTCGGGTCGG
>CAXHCG010000236.1:0-2341 GCA_964014905.1 uncultured Candidatus Poseidoniales archaeon
AACCAAAATCGGTGTGAACACTTTAGAACAAACCTTTGCATCACCAACCATGGCTGATGAAGACCCTCCGGTGACTGACGGGGTTGTTGAGGAAACGTCTCCCAAACAGCAAGGTTTCGGATTCTACCTCTCCGAATCCATTATCCATGCCATTGACCGGCAAATTGTTAGTTCCGGCTTGCGCCTGATTATGTTTCTTCCAGCCTTTTCCGCCATCACCTTTTTTTCCAGCTGGGCTTTTTCGCAATCTTCCCCAACCTTTTGGGAAGAAAACATTGCCCCAAACATCGGGTTTGGCTTTGCTACGTTCATGGCAAGCCTGACGTTCGTGGTCGTGTTGGGCTACATTTTGGCCGTCGGTTTCCATCGCTACAGGGTCAGCATTTCTCTGGCCACGTTCCACGAACGCGTCAATGCGTCGAACAACGAGCATCGATCGGTTCAATCGCTCCATGGATACGATGGACTCCTTTACCAATTGCAAACCTCGATGGCCCACCATACGAAATCTCTGGTCCTCGCCATCACCTCCGCAACAACGTTGATCATGGTGTTTTGGTACGGCACCGGCACCGTTTACGGAAACCTGTTCTTGCTGACTTCAGCCTCGTTCCTTCTGTTGTCTTTCGGTCAGCACCTCCCAACTCGAAGTACGCCGTTTAACATGGTCGAACAAACGGGTCTCCTTCCCGCCTACATCCCCCCAGTTCATCCTTCAACGCTCAACATGGTGTTCAACGATCTGATCAAGACCCACATGGATCCGTTGCTCCGGTCGCAATACGACGAGTACACCAAAACCCTTGAGACCGGCTTCAAGCGAGGGATTGATCGCCATTTTGCCCACGAGAAATTCTTGATGACCCTCTATCGGCATGCCACAGGATTGGACCGAAAGACACTGGAATCTGAGATGGGGGAAATCTTGACCAAAAAAGGAATGGAACATGTCTTTTCCCACGAGACTTTCACCCTGGAAGCATGGTTGGTCCTCCTTGGACTCATCAACCAGCGCTGTCCAGCCTTTTTCCGGATGGTCGATCGGCTGAAACAGGACCTAGAAAGTGGGCGAGAGCCTGCCATGAAGGACCTCATCTTTGAAGTTGACATGGAAAATGTGGTTACCAACAAGGCCAACTTGTTCACGCTGTTCCACAACTTGTCGGACAAGACGCGAACCGTTGTGTTTCGAGTTCAAACCCCGAATTTTGAACCAAAGGATTTGGCGCTGACCTATCGCCTCGAACCCGGTGAAAAATACTGGTGGTCTTCCGAGGCTTTGCCCCTTGCTGCAGAAGGCAACGAGGACGTTCTTGGAAAAATGTCGGGCTTGCTCAAGGACAGCACGGTTTCGTGGCAGACTCTCATTCCTACGACCTCTGGAGACGCGACCGTCTCGGTTCGGTTGGAGGAAACCAACGGGGAGTTGTTGCTGGGTCGACAGATCAACGTCCGTGTGCGCGCAGAATTTCGACAATGGCTTCGCTCAACAAGCACGTACGTCTCGTACTTGTTTGGCGGCCTTGGACTTTTGGCCGCCAGCGTTCGCCTCTTGATGGAGATTTTCGGCGGCTCCGCAGTCTAGGGGTCAAACCCGTCTCAAGCATAGGCTTGAAATGGTGAAGGTGGTGGAGCAATCATGCGCGGCATGCCCAACGATGCTGAGAAGAACCACGACGTTGAATTGCGCGAGGAACTTTCGTCCATGGAAGCGCGCGTCCGCAAAATGCGTGACAACCGAAACAACCTTCGCGACCAAGGCAAAGCGATGGCAAAGAAGCGCAACGCTGTTCAAGACCAGTACAAAGAACACCGAGAAAAATTGGACCTGATGAAAGCCGAACTCGACGCCATCCATGCTGAGCGCAACGCACATCGAGCCAAGCGAGACGCCGTGAATGCGCAGCTCCGAGACTTGTTTGCCCAAGCCAAGGGCCGTCGTGGCGAGAAAGGTGAAAAAAAGTCAGCCACAGCCGAGTACGCTCAACTCGTGAGTCAAATCAACACGCTTGAAGAGCAATTCCAAACCACGTCATCAAGCACGAAAAAGGAAAAAGAAACCATGGAGCGAATCAAGCGAATGAAACGCCGTGCTGGTGAATTGGAACCCGAAGTCGCCAAGTTTGAAATGGTCTCAGTTGACCTTTCAAATTTGGATGAAGCCATCGCCACGCTGAAGGCTGAATCAGACGATGCTCACAACCTCTTTGTTGAGGCACTCAAGCGAGCCGATGAAAAATGGGCCGAGTACAAAGAAGGCCTCAACCACCGTGATTTCTTGAAATCAGAAGGCGATCGCCACCACAACGAATCGGTTGAGTTCCACGAAAAGGCGAACGGC
>CAXHCG010000237.1:0-2328 GCA_964014905.1 uncultured Candidatus Poseidoniales archaeon
CCCGCAACTTGGTCGTCGCTGGAAACTTCAACATGACCAATACAGATGAGCTTTTTGATAAGCTCGTGCGGCTGGGTCAACACCCCAAGGAACAAGCTGACACCGTTACAATCCTGGAGCGCATAGGCCATTTTCTAGATGTCGAGAATCAACGGATTTTCGACTCCTTGAAGGACAAAGGATTTGAAAACACCGAAATCTCTGAGCAAATCGCTGAGCAATTGGAAATCCCGACCATTCTCAAACAAGCGGCAAATTCACTGGACGGTGGTTATGTGATGTGCGGATTGGTTGGACATGGCGATGCATTCGTAATGCGCGACCCCAACGGAATTCGACCTGCCTTCTGGTTCGAAGATGAGGAAGTGACAGTCGTAGCGAGCGAACGTCCCGTCATCCAGACGGCGTTTAATATTGCTGCAGACCGGGTGCAAGAGGTGAAGCCTGGGCATGCCCTGATCATCAAACGAAATGGCGAGGTGAGCATGCCCGAAGTGAAAACCCCTGGCGAACGAGCAGCGTGCAGTTTTGAACGTATTTATTTCAGCCGAGGCAACGACAAAGACATTTACACCGAACGGAAAGAGCTCGGACGCAACATGGTTCCGCAAATTCTCGAGGCGGTGGAGCATGACTTGGACAACACCGTCACCAGCTTCATTCCCAATACCGCCGAAGTCTGTTTTTTTGGTTTGATCAAGGGGTTGGAAGACTACCTCAACCAGGCCAAAATTTCTCGAATTTTGGGGCTTGGTGAAAACCCTCATCCCGATGAAGTCCGTGCCATCTTGGACGAGCGAGCGCGAATGGAGAAAATAGCCATTAAGGACGCCAAGCTGCGAACGTTCATCACAGAAGACGCCGGACGCGATGACTTGGTCGCACACGTCTACGACATTGCGTACGGCACGGTTCGGAAAGGAGAGGATAACCTCGTAGTGATTGACGATAGCATCGTACGCGGCACGACCTTGAAGAAATCCATCTTGCGCATTCTCGACCGACTCGAACCCAAGCGCATTGTAGTCGCTTCAAGTGCTCCTCAAATTCGCTACCCAGATTGCTACGGAATTGATATGGCTAAATTGAGCGACTTCATCGCATTTCAAGCCGCAATCAGCCTGCTGAAGAAACGCGGAATGGAAAACATCATCGACGAAACCTTCACTGCCTGCAAGAAAGAGCTGGAGCTTCCCAAAGAAGAAAACGTCAACCGTGTCAAAGCCATCTATGAGCCATTCACCGCCAACGAGTTGAGTGAGGAAATATCATTGCTGCTCACGCCCAAAGGAATGAAGGCAGAGGTGAAAATCGTTTTCCAAACCATCGAAGGTCTGCACGCTTCATGCCCCAACCATACTGGAGATTGGTACTTTACAGGCAACTTTCCGACGCCAGGAGGAAACAAGGTGGTCAACCGCGCATTTGTCTACTACGTAGAGGGGCGTAATGACCGCGCGTATTGAGAGGAAGGACAAAAAGCCCTCAAAAAGCCCTCAGCGCTGGATCACCAAGCGCTGTGCTTGCTGATTTTCGCCCAAGTGCACCATGTAAACGCCTTCAGTCAACTGACTTACGTCAAGTCGACTCACCTGTATGCCCGGGTGGATCAACTCTCGAAACATTTCACGACCATCCAATCCGTACACAACGCACTCTGCAGGTAATTGGAAATTGCCTCGTGCAATAGTCAGTTGGTTGCTAGCAGGATTGGGCATCATGGACCAACTTGGAGCATGAGCAACCGTTTCAAGTCCAACTGTGTACGACTCCATCCAAACGGAAAACGAACTCTCCTGTGTGATGGGCTCGCCACCTATCGTTGTGTCAAATGTGGTTTGAGTCAGATTTGCAAAAGCGACAAGTGGATAGTCCGCCGCAAACCAATAATCCCCTTCCGAAAAAATCTCGTAAGTCCCGAGAAATGTGGAGTCCCTCAAGTATTCACTCACTGAAATGCGATAAGCATCTTCCAAAACCTGACCCCCTGGAAGCGTCAACGATCCCTGGGCTAAGCAGTTCGTAGAAATCGTACCTGAACGCTCAAATGTGATCCCCGCCGCTCCAAATGTCGCCGCAAAAGTGTCTTCCCAGCTGTCATCAACATTGAATGGCAATGGGAAATACTCCTCTGAATCCGTGTACGCAACAATCAGCTCATTCTCAGCACCTCCGAAGAATTGATATGCGCCATCATATGCGTAATAGGTACTCGTTATGTCCGTCTCAAGGGCAATGTCTGCATTCGCAAACGACTTGCCAAAATTCGTACTCTCTACACTGACAAAGTTTGCAGAATATGACCTGTCTCTTATACACATCTCCGAG
>CAXHCG010000238.1:0-2328 GCA_964014905.1 uncultured Candidatus Poseidoniales archaeon
GAACGCGTGTACTCTTTTCCCGAACCATCCTCTCGTTCTACTTGGTAAAGAACAACCCAGGCGTCGGTCGTCATTGGCTTGTTTGACTTGGCGGAAGCGAGTTTGTGGGTGAGTTCACGTCGAAAGGTGTGGTGCCTGACAACATCGAGCGCAATACTTTTGCTCGTCTTTCCTGGTTTTGATTTCAGTTCAATAAGTTCCTTTGCAACGGCGAGAAGCCTGGTTCGTAATGAGTTCATTCCATTTGTCATCTTTCTTCACCTCAGTTCACGAAGTAGTTTGAGCTGTTATCGCTGTCATCCATGTCGCCCAATTGGTCCTTCACGTTTTCAAGAGCGGTTATGCCAAGAATTCGCTTGGTGATTTGCATGGGGTCGCTGTCTTCCTTGGCAAGAATTTTCCACTTCTTAAGTTCTTGATGCTTCTCTTCCCATAGTTTGGAGAGTTGGACCAATTTACGGAGTGGTAGGTTGTCAAGAACGTTCTGTACGGTGCTTAGTAGAATGTTCGGGGAGCCTGTTTTCAAATTATGAATGACAGTAAACTGTTCTCGCAGGATGGTTCGCATCTGCTGAATGTGGTTAGCATGGCAACCAAACGAATCGTGAACGGCCCATAGGTCCTCGTGATTCGCACGGTTCATGTTGCGGACGAAACGACGCATGTGAAGAGCATCCAGGGAATGGATGAAGTTGGGGGCCACGCCGGTCTTTTCCCTGTCAACCGCACGGTTGTTGACAATTTCCTGATACGATAGGCGGTGCTCATAGGGGTAGAAATACGATAGCAGCGCTGCTGAGTCCTGTTCTTCGTGCTTTGATTCCTTGAGGTTCTGGTACGGAATGAGTTCATCGCTTTCCTCAAGACTCAACGCAGCACGTAGTCGTCGCCATGCAAATTCGCCGTTCTCGGCGGGCAGACACTGCTGAATCTCCTCGGAAACAATAAGTGAACGCAGATGTTCGAGCCGTTCATTCTCAATGGCTTCCATTGAATTGACAAGGTCGCTACCAGCGGTTCCTTCAGGGAAAGCCGTCTTCAACCTACTGAAATTTACTGGCTTCGTCAAGGTCATCGGAATACAGGCCTCCAGATCGTGAGGCGCAGATGGTTGCTTCTTGAGTGCATTTCGTGCCAAACGTCGGTGACTACGAGCGCCGGACCAAGGTTCAACCGTGGTTGCAATGTTGTCGTACCATTTCCAATTCTCAATCATCGAACCACGCTCAACGCCCGAAACGGGAGGTTTCTTGACAACACCACCGGCCTCTCTCTTCAACAATTCAGCCATGGTTGCATTGGTTTGATTGGACGTTGTACGCTGTGGGCCATCTGGCAATTCCCACATGAGCGGTTTGATTCCATTGACCCGCTCGGACCGTGGACGGAGGCTGAGAGAATGGATGGTCTTCTCCTTGTTGCTTGTCCATTGGACCGTCCATCCGTGTTCTTTGAGGGATTCTTTGATTGAACTGAGGAGTGTTTCCTTATCCTTGACTTCTCCAACAATTTCCCAAGATGGCCATTTCAACAATTCCTTTGCTGTGATTTCGATGTGGGATGAGATGAGGGAGGTCAAACCATCCTGTTCCAAATGAGCATCGATTCGGGCTTCGATGTAGTTTGTTTCAACGAGTTTCTTTAGGAGGTTGAGAACCAAGTCAAACGAAGGCAAGACTTCCTTGATAGCCGCTGAATAACCAGAAATCACCTCGGAAGCAATCACTTGGTGGTGTTCGAGAGCAACATCTGAAAGGTCGTGGAGGAAGCCAAGCGTACTTTCTTCGTGGACATATTTGTAGCTTTTATCATCCACTACGATATTTCCACCGAATTCCCCACCAGGATCGCTGTTATGGGTCATCAAGGAATAGGTCATTGATGCGTGCCCGGTTCCATACCCTTTGGTCATGACCGGCCCTTTTGCCACTGAACGGGCAAGCACCTTTTCCATGATTTCTTGCTTTGTTTCATCGGACAACTCCATGTCCTGGAGGAAGTCGCCATCTTCCTCCCAGATATCTCGAAGAGCATTTGCAACGTGTTCGTAGACATCTGCCGGCATGTTGTCATCTCGTGGCACGACGTTCACTTTTTGGCCCATTTCAGTATCACGAAGGAGAGCAGAAGCATGTTGATAGATGCTTGATGATGCATCAAGGTGGATTGGAAGATTGGACAATACATTTTCTCCGCCTTCCTTCATAACTCGATGGAATTCTTTCATGGCGGCGTAGCGCTGAAAGCCCTCTGCTTTCTTTCGGAAGACATCTCCCTCGCCCCAAATCCGGTATCCATCAATGGTTTTCATAGAGAGAATTTCCTCAA
>CAXHCG010000239.1:0-2326 GCA_964014905.1 uncultured Candidatus Poseidoniales archaeon
GTGACACCGCTCCCCGAAACCTCAATGCGTGCTTCAGTAAAGTCCGTTCCAAGAATCTCAACCGAGTTGGCAGTGTTACCCAATGCCTGAACGAAATCTACCAATTCATCGCCTGTGAGGTGGAAAATACCAGCCGTGGTTTCGTTCGTTGTCCGGTTGGCGATCAACGTATTCTGGACAAAGAGAGCGATTTCAAGCACACTACCGGCCCGGGCAGAGTAACTGAAACCAAACGATGTCAAATCGTGTTGTGGAACCCACAACCTTGCATCGGACGGTGCGCCCGAGGTCAGGGAAAGCTCCATGCGTTCCTCTGCATTGGCAAATCGGTCTTGCCATCCCCACGTACCAACACGAGCATCGGCTCCACCCCACTCGTAGCGGTCATCGAGGTTGAAATCCAACATCGGTCGAGCAGGATGTTGCCCACCAAACATATCCATGTGAAGGGACTCAACGTTCCAAACACTGTAATTGCTCATGTTTCCATCAGCAGGAGGAATTCCAATCACGCGGGTTTGCATGCCCACCGAGTCCTGGTTGGTGGTCGGCGTGTAGGGCAAGGTCACGTTCATCCAAGCATCGTTCGGGTGGAAGCGAACTTGCACCTGCCCGTAGGTCACCGCACCGTCCAACTTCGCATCGTACATTGGAGCGTTGGCCAACATCCATGGAGAGGTGATGGATGAGTTGACCTCTGGGCCTGTCACCGTACCGAGCGGTTGGAGATAGGTGGCGTTGTTCATGGTCCATCCACGGTCGATGGGGTTCGTCCAGAACGATTCACGGAAGGCACCATCGCCAGCAATCGAATAAACTTCAGGCATCCCGTTTCCGCTGCCTTTGAATTCGAAGTGCAGGCGGAATTGGTCAACCGTTGTGTGGTCGAGGAGATTGAGCGGCACCACCTGCTGATTGGAACCGAGCATACCAGGAATGACCTCGCCAGCCGTGTTGAGAACGGACCAGTTGAGGAAGGCGCCTGCAGGAATCTGTGCTTCGATGTAGAGTGGAGCGTAGGTGTCGGCGGCCAGGAGTTGGGTGGTTCCTGCCTTATGACCCATGGTTGGACTGGTCCAGTTGGATTCAGGAGGGGTGGCGATGTGGATGTCGTCGACAAACCAATAATCGCAACAGGTGCTGCTGCCGCTGTTTTGATGAATCCTAAACTGAGAATTGGTATGGAGCGCTGCGGCGGGGAGGGTGGTCATGAACTGGAGATTGCTCGTTGAGGGACTGCCTCCGCTGAAGGTTTGAAACGCTGTCCAACCACCTGCAGCCGTCTTGTATTGAAACTGGAGATTCTCCCCGGCGTCAGGTGTTTCACCGCAACCCGACCGCCCTTCGTGAACCCAGGCGTGGAACGGAACGTTGGCGCCTCCGGCGAGATTGACAACCGGTGAGGTTCCGTAGGTTGAGCCAGCATAGGTGCGAAGCGAACCCCCTGTAGATCCATTAAACCCGCACGCAGGAGACGTGACTCGGGCCGTGTAGGAATTTGAGAACGTCCAGCCCTGGTTGTTGGTGTTGAAATCCCACAAAATTCCGGGTGAGGAACCGGTGAGAGCATCGCTATCAGCAGAAACGCTCGAACCATTGGACAACGCGTCGGGGTGATTCCAATCGCTGGCGCCATCCCACACGAAGCCGGACTGAGTCGGCAAGATTCGAGGCGAAAAGTTCAGTCCGGCACTGACCAAAGGTTCACCATCCGGCAAATCCAACTTGAACATGGTGTTGGGATTTGGGGTGAGCGTGAGGTTCATTTCATCGCCTGGACCGACCCGCAGCACATCGTTTTCATGCTCAAGGACCTCGACCACAGGACGAGCGGGCTCAACCACACTCCCCCACGAACCGAGGAGAAAAAGGACCACCAAGCCAACAGCCTGTGCGTGGGCAAGCCTACCCGCCATGAACCACGGTGCCCTTCCAAGGACTTGAAGGAAACCCCTTCCCATTTTCCTGCCCCCCTTTTTGCAAACCGCTCAACAACGATGTGACAAAACGAAGAAGGAGGGCAGACGATTCAAAATGAACAAAATGCGGAGTAGTGTTCAAAACCGCGACCTCGGTCGGTGAACCATGGCTCAACCTTCATCGGCAGGTGAACTGAACGCCGTGCGTTTGGAAACGACGCTCTTGGAGCAATGGATGGAAGAAAACACCTTCCAATCCTCCATTGAACAGCGTAGAAAAAACGCCCCCTTCATCTTCCTTGAAGGCCCACCAACGGCCAACGGCAAACCTGGAATTCACCACGTCGTGGCTCGAACCTACAAGGACCTCGTCTGCCGATGGAAGGCAATGGAACGGTTCCTTGTTG
>CAXHCG010000240.1:0-2326 GCA_964014905.1 uncultured Candidatus Poseidoniales archaeon
GTCGCTTCATCGCCGCAGGCGTGAAGTCCCGTGTCCCGCGTGGTCGTTGCACCATCGCATTGACCGTGCCGCTGAGGCTTCAAGACCCCTTCGCCTCTTCTGTCCACCATCTGGAGGATTGCAGCGTCATTCTTCTTCGCTGGACGCCGCAACCCACAGGTCTTCGCCTTCGGAGAGCCCCCACGTGTTTCCCGTGTTGTTTTCAGGTTGATTCTGTGGTGATTCAAGGGTGTTGTTCTCGGCTACCACAGCGTCCAAATCAGGGGCTTCAGGAACATCGGGCACCACGACCTCATCCTTTTTTGCAATCTCGTCAAGCTTCTCAATGAGTTCCCAATCGGGTTCTTCGGCTCCGTGTTGGACGCCCTTGTCTTGGCGCACTTGCACCGGTTCTGCGGCGTTCAACACGTCGTCGTCACTGTCTGCCTCTTCGCCCATCGCCGTTTGGTCAAGCGGGCGAAGGTCTGCGTTGGCATCGTCGCTCTCCGCCCGGAAGGTCGTGGGTTCTGGAGCGGAAACGCCGAGCGATTTCCATGCATCCTTGACCTCGACCGAGGCGGGCACAGCGGCTCGGGCCTTCTCCTCGGCCTTGCGACGTTCGTAGACGGCCTTGAGCTCAGCCTCCTCGTTCTCGGCTCGCATTCGAGCCTCAACCTCTTGCCAGGTTTGCCGTTCTTCTTTGAGGCGGGTCTTTTCTTCTTGACGCTCGATCATCAGCGGTGTCGGTCGGTCGTACCGTTTCCAGAAGAAGTAACTCACAGCGATGAAGACGAGCGAGGCGATGAGGCCCGTCGTGAGGGTGTCCCACACCTCGCTCATTGAGCCTCACCTCTAATCGGCCAATTCGGCGTCGACGGAAGCGGTCAGGTGCTCAAAGCCTACGATCACATCCCCAACTTGGCCGATGAGTTCGTCGGAGCCACCAGGAAGTTCAGAGATGTCGGCGTCTGCGCCTTCGGGAACGTTTCTGAAGAGCGGTCGCTCGATGAGTTTCTTGTTCAAGAGGATGAAGAGCGCAGCAATGACGCCCCAGAACAGGAGAATGATGCTGAGCCCCTTCGGATTGGATGGGTCCCAAACGTTTGGCGTGTTGGCAATCATGTCGGAGAAGTAGGAGGACATCAGAATGAAGAACAGCACCGGGAAGGCAATGTAAATCAAAACGTCCCACCAGCGGCCAACTTCCAAATCGTTGTCGCCGGTGTTGATGAAATCATCACGGAACGCCGAGACACCGAGTCCGAGGTAGCCCGCAAAGCCGGGCGCCGCCGTTCCTTCTTCAACCGCCGTGCGCCACTTGATGTAGCCGTACTTCCAGATTGAGAACGCGATGAAGAGACCCGAGAACATAAGGCCGTAGCCCCAGATGTGGTCCTGGACTTCAAGGAATTCAGGGAAGGCCACACCAGCGCTGTCAAACTTGATCCACATGACGGCGGAAGGGATTCCGAAGATGAAGATGGCCAAGCCGGTGATAAGAACGGAGCGCTCACGGTCGTAGCCGTGGTCAACGAAGTTGCGAACACAGAGTTCAACGGTGGAAATCATCGAGGTCAAGGCTGCAAACGACAAGGCAAGGAAGAACATGGCCGTCATGATGAGCGGCCCGATAGTGCCACCCGGTGCTTGAGCAAACACCTCAGGAAGAGCGAGGAAGGTGATGGCCGATGAACCGCCGGTGACGGTGGCCAACGGGTCAGGGTTCACGGCGAAGATGGCCGAGAGAACGGCCAAACCAGCGATGATGGAAATGCTGTTGTTGGCCAGACCCATGGTGAACGCGTTGAGGACGGTGTCCTCGTCTTTCCTCATGTAGACGGCGTAGGTGATGCACATCCCCATACCGGCCGAACAGGACCAGGCGGACTGCGAAAGGCCGTTGATCCATACCTCCGGTTCAAACAGCATGTCGAAATCAACGGTGAACATGAACAGCGCTCCGTCAAGGGTTCCGTCGCTGAGGTCCATCCACAACGAGAGGAAGAGGGTCAGGAAGAGCAAGACGAACAGCGAAATCATGAGGTAGAAATTCACCTTCTCAATGGCCTTGGCTCCTTTCCAAATGGTACCAAGCACCAAAAGAATCACCACGAATTGGAAGAAAATGACCTGCCCCGACGATTGCAGGAACGCATTCCACACCTCGGTTGTGTCAACCTTTTCGCCGTTCAGCGCACCGGTGATGCCCAGTTGAAAGTACTTCAGCGTCCATCCGGAAACCACGGCGTAGTAAAACCCGATGGCGGTTGAAATCCATGCGGTCCACAGACCCATCCAAGCAAACCGGCGTCCTGCAAAAATACGGAACGTTCCGATGGTTCCCGTC
>CAXHCG010000241.1:0-2299 GCA_964014905.1 uncultured Candidatus Poseidoniales archaeon
TGTCCATCGGGCATCGGCGCCAATGAGGGGTGGCAATCAACGCAAGCGACCGACGGCGATCAAGACGGATGCAGAGACAACGATGAGGACGACGATGACGACAATGACGGAATTGTTGACACGTACGACTTGTGTCCTGGCTCCTACGGTTGGGTTAGCACGCCATCGGCGGATTATGACTACGATGGGTGCCATGACGCCGATGAAGACAACGACGACGACAACGACGGTGTTGAGGACAGTGATGACCTGTGCCCAATCGGACGAAAGGGATGGTATTCCAATCGGTACAGTGATTGGGACAACGATGGATGTTCCGACCTGGATGAAGATGACAACGATGATAATGACGACCATACCGATGAAAACGATGCATGTGCCAAAGGCGTTGCAAACTGGGTTTCTGACAACACCACCGACTGGGACAACGACGGATGCGAAGATGCAACGGAAGACGAGGACGACGACAACGACGGCGTCAACGACGTCAATGCAACGGGGGATATGCTCGATGAATGCCCACGGACGCCCCTTGAAGCCGTTGACGTGAATGAATTCGGTTGTGCGGCCGTTGAACGAGACACCGATGAAGACGGCGTGAACGATTTGCTCGACCAGTGCGAAGGAACACCCGCCGGACTCCTCGTAAATGCCGTTGGTTGCGCCGACATTGACGGGGATGGAGTCTTTGCCAATGTCGATGAATGTTCTCAATCTCCAAACCGCTGGAGCGTCGACCAATTCGGGTGCGCTGTCGTGCAACGACCGGTCGCTTGGACCGATGCAAGCAGTTTGAACGGACCGATGCAAACGGTCCCACAGTTCAGTTTTCCTACGCTCAACGGAACCTACAATTTCAAAGACCGTTGGACAGGTCATGAGGTCTACTTTTTTATGTTCAAATACACCGACAGCAACGGCAACGGAAACGATGCGACATGGGGCCAAAATCCTGGAAAGTTTATTCGTAATCTCCCCCTGAACACCCACCTTTTCTACGGGTCCTTTGACAGCAGCTACCACAACGATGTTATTCAGCAACGCAATGCTGTTTTGGCTGGACTAACAACCTCTGAAGAGGCGCATTGGGACGACCGGATACACTACATTGATGTCGATGCCAGCAACCTCGGCGGAGGCATTGGTTCGATGATCAGTTCGTTCAACAATCCCATTTTCGTTGGCATTGACCGATTCCAGCTTGCCAGGGAGACCGGCTCACTCTACGCATGGACCAGTCAATCCAACGACCCCTTCCACCTGTCCTTTGAACCCAACCAGTGGGTCGCAGAATTCCCAACAAAAGTACGGGAGCAAGACCCAGCGGTCCACGCCATTTCTGTCATGGATTTCCAGAGGCACACCGGAGGTTGGGGGGGAGGCTATTCTTCATTTGCCGACTCGACGTTTGATCTACCTGACAATTTGAGCACCTACGATACGTTGGAGGTGTACCATGAACATGCGTGCTATGAGCGAACGAATCGATACCAAAAGTCAGACGGTTCATACGGAGGCTGCCACGAGTGGGATTACCTAGCCTACATGTACATCTGCGACCGCACCAATGATTCCATTTGCAACACAGAGGCCATTCGTTGGATCACCACCTACGGCCGGGAAGGCATGTGGCTCACCGACATCTCACCCTATCTGTTCATGCTCGAGGACGCAGAGGATCGGCGGTTCAAGTATGCGGGTGCAAACAAGGGGGATTTGACGGTGACCTTCTTGTTCAGCAATTGGGGAAGTGGCTCTCGTGCCATCAACGGTACCTATGCGTTCAGTGGAGGGCAATTTGATGGTACCTACAACAACGAATCACGCCATGTGCGCCAGCTTAACTTCACGGTCCCATCGTATGCTACGAGCGTGGAAATTGTTGCGACCATTACCGGTCACGGTTTCAACCAAGACACGGCCAATTGCGCCGAATTCTGTGATCACCAACATTACTACACGATGGGAGAGCACCAAACCTACGAATGGCATCCCATCGTCTACAGCAACGAAGGTTGTGAAAATGAAGTGAACAATGGTGTGGTGGCCAATCAATTCGGTTCGTGGCCCTTCGGTCGAGCGGGATGGTGCGCAGGTCAGGACGTGAAACAGTGGACCTACGACATCACCGATTGGGTTGACAACACCACCAACAACACCAACCATATGGTGTACCGAGGCTATTACAACGGCGCTGAATACGTGCCTTCCGATGGTATTGGCAACGGAGGCCGAAACATTCGGGCCGTGGTGTGGATTGTGTTCTACGGTCCTACGACGTGATGGTCGGCGGCGGTGC
>CAXHCG010000242.1:0-2291 GCA_964014905.1 uncultured Candidatus Poseidoniales archaeon
GATTATCAGCGGTCTCGTGGGCTCGGAGATGTGTATAAGAGACAGGTGTAATAGACGATCCTGGCCGGTTTCAAAACGCTCAACATTTCTTCTGGCCAGGCAAACACCCAAAACAACATTGAGGTGAAGCACCGCAGGGCTTCGCTGACCAGCATCAACGCCATGAAACGGTTCTTTGCTTTGCCTGGATTGGCCTTGAGAATCAGGTAGGCGAGAAAGAGAAGAAAGATCCCCGACAAGATGCTGAAAATTGCAAGCATGTGCCAATAACCGAGAAAGGAACCCAAGGCGCGAGAGTAATATGAAAGCGGTGAGCCTACATCTCCCATGCTCTAATCTCAATTACAGTGTATATTATTCTAACGACATTGCTCGCCAGCGAAACGTGTTCGTGTTGAATTGAATGCACTGCGGCCTCATCTCTCCGGCCCACCGAGCACCATGGATTCCAGGTTCGTCATGCCTTGCGCTTACCTTTCTCTCAGGCAAACAGGTAGCCAATGTTGAGCAGAAGCATGGCGACGGTCAGGTACACGCTCATCTTGTGAAGAATGTTGAACAATTTCTGATTCCCCTCGTCCGTGGCTCGGTTGGTTGCGGGAATGATGGCGTAGCACACGACGGCAAACAACGTCGTGGCTCCAGCGATGGCGTAGTGGGCGGTCGTGCCCTCATCTCCGAAATACAACGACGCCAAGGTCGCGGCTCCTAACACTGAGATGAACACGAAGAATTTCGGCCACAAGGCCCGGATGACTCGGCCAAAGTCTTCGATCTTCAGGTTCTTGAACAGAGTTGGTGCGACGATGCTGGTTTGGAGCAAGATGATGCCCACGATCATGCCTGGAAAGTAGAGGTGCATGGTTCCTCCAATCCTCGGACCCCTAAAAATTAGGGCATCCGAAACCGTGGGTAAGCGACCTTCTGGTTCGACTCAGAACACCCGTGATTGCCACGACCAGTTGCTTGTTCTGAAGTGGATGGTGGGGGCGAAGGTCGGGTCCATCCAACGCCACTGATTGACCATTGGGCGGAATTGCTTGGTTCTCATCTTCGTAAACATGGAGCTTTTGGTCAAGGACACAAAGCGAACGGACAGGGTCCGCGTTGATGGGTCCCGGTGAAGGCGAATGCGGCGACGCAGGGTCGCCTCAAGTTGAGCGAAGTCAAAGTTGGGATGGTCGACAAAGACCACCAAATGCGGTTGGAAGCCTCCGGGTGAGCCTCCAGGGTAGACGTTGTGGTTGGAGGGAATGTCGTCGTCGCTTCGAATGCGGTCCAAGTCATAATCGGAAAACACATCCTCCACCCACCGGACATCGCAGACTTGGAACTGGCCGCACATCGGGCAGGTCTCAGCGGGTTCCACCGGGGCGGGCATCGTAATTTCAAGTCGGTCGATGTTTCCTGCTTCTTGGCAAAATCCTCGTAAAATTGGCATACTGGAGAGGGCGTTTTACCCTACATAAGTGTTGCAACAGTTCGGGTTCAGACATAGCCTCGCCCGGGACTGATGCTCACCTTTGCACCGTCCTTTCCGAAGGACACGAACGGAGCCATTTCAACCTCGTAGTGCTCAGAGGCCAATTTCTTATCGAATACGTTGGTGTTCGTTTCGTCGTACCGGGGCCACGAAACAATCCCATCGAGGGCTTTGTTTGTCCCAAGACCAACCAAGATTTCCGCTTTGAGTTGTTCAACCTTCCACTCGTTGGTTTTGACATCCCGGCGCGTCTCCATCCAAAGCATGTGTTCAGCTTTCACCGTTGCATCCCTTTGAACGGTCAGTCCATTCAACTGTGCAGCAGGAAACGAATTCGGCGCAGCGGCTTTCGCCGCTTGATGTTGGGCGTGTATCTTAGGGTCCAAGGCTTCAATCGATTCAGCCTTAATTCCCCATGCTGCGGTTGCTTTTCGACTTGTTTTCGATGCGTGATGGCAAAGCGCAAGTTGAGCCGGAGAAAGTGTTGCGAGGAAGGCATTTTTGTCAAAGGAAGCCCTTCCCGGGTTGGGTATGAGGTGGATGATGCCTTCAACGCCCGCCCGGGTCCCAAGCATGCTTCGTAAATTCAGGTTGTGCACGTTGTGCCTCTTTTTGGCAACCTCCAGATCGTTCATCGACTGTTGCAAAGCATCGGCAAGCGCCTGTTCGTTCTTAGTTGGGGCACGCTCTACACCATCGTCGTCCTGAGCCTTGAGGTTCTTCTGTGCCTCGAGATTGGTGTTGTGAGCTTTGTACTCAATCATTAATTTTTCAACCATGGGAATGACCTCGTTTTTGAGTTTGTCAT
>CAXHCG010000243.1:0-2262 GCA_964014905.1 uncultured Candidatus Poseidoniales archaeon
ACAGGTCTGTGATGCCCTTAGATGTTCTGGGCCGCACGCGCGCTACACTGAAGGGATCAGCGTGTTCTCCCTTTCCGAGAGGAACGGGTAACCCGCTGAACCCCCTTCGTGGTAGGGATCGGAGCTTGCAATTGTTCTCCGTGAACCAGGAATTCCCAGTAAGCGCAAGTCATAAGCTTGCGTTGATTACGTCCCTGCCCTTTGTACACACCGCCCGTCGCTACTACCGATTGAACGTTTTAGTGAGGTATTTGGACTGGGCCTTGGGAGGATTCGTTCTCCCATGTTGCTCGGGAAGACTCCCAAACTTGAGCGTTTAGAGGAAGTAAAAGTCGTAACAAGGTTTCCGTAGGTGAACCTGCGGAAGGATCATTATCGAATTCGTTCTCTTCTGAGAGCAGTTTGAAAAAAAACCTCGGGCTTTATTGCCTCGGGTCTTTGGCTCGTCTGCCTTAGACTTTGACGTCCGCTGGGTGAGATCTGGCCGCCAGGTCTGTCTCAACAGCCCGTGGACGGCCTCCTGGCGGGTGCTGCTCAAGCTTAAAGCTCTTCGCCCGTTTCAGGAGGTAAATTTGTTGCTCTCCCGTGAGGAGCTCTGCAACCGTCGATTGAACTTCGGCCGATTGTGGTCAACTACTTTTTGAAAATACTGAGCAGTGGATCACTTGGCTCGGGGGTCGATGAAGAACGCAGCAAACTGCGCGTCGGAATGTGAACTGCAGGACATATGAGCATCGACACTTTGAACGCATATTGCGGACTGTGGTTTGTCCACTGTCCATGTCTGGCTCAGGGTCGGTTTGTCATCCATCCAGCTGAATTGCTGGCATTGGGCATCTCCCTCTCTTCATCGAGAGGGTGGCCTCAAGTTTGACTGTGCGAGCCTGCGTACGGAGTGCTGACTCTCGGGTTGTTTGCTCAGCCTGGGTTGGCGTTAAGCTCCTGCGTGGCTCGTGCTCGAGCATTGGAATTTTTTTATTCTTAAGCTCTTTTTATTTCACGACCTGAGAGCAGGCAAGGTTACCCGCCAAATTTAAGCATATTAATAAGCGGAGGAAAAGAAAACAACCGTGATACCCTTAGTAATGGCGAATGAAACGGGTAGAGCCCAGCACCGAACCGCCGGCCATCTCGGTCGCGTGGAATGTGGTGTTTGGGAAAGCCTCATCGCAGTGAGCCGAAGCGTTCAAGTACACCTTGACTGGGACCACGGCCCGTAGAGGGTGATAGGCCCGTGAGACCTTTGGCTTGCTGCGCTGGCTTTTCCCTAGAGTCGAGTTGTTTGGGAGTACAGCTCAAAGCGCGTGGTAAACTCCACGTAAGGCTAAATATGACCCCGAGACCGATAGCGAACAAGTACCGTGAGGGAAAGTTGAAAAGCACTTTGAAGAGAGAGTTCAAGAGTACGTGAAACCGCTTAGTAGTAAACGGAGGGACTCTCGAAGTCGGCGGTGACGGTTCAGGGTGACGGCGGGGCGGCCTGGGGGCGTGGGATCCGCAAGGACCCTGTCCCTTTGTCAGCTCTGTCGGCGCCTGCACTTCGTTGCCGCCATACGCGATGAACCGTTTCCGGCGGACCGAGGGCGCGGGTGAAGTTTGTTGGCCTCGGCTTTCAAGCCCCGCGTTCCTGGCTCTGTCGGGGACGGGTAGTGGAGCGATCTCTTATAGAGAGTGCCCTTGCTGGCACGGTTCGCATCTCTATCGCGAGTAGGTCGGCGGTCCCTCCGACCCGTCTTGAAACACGGACCAAGGAGTTTAACATGTGCGCGAGCCATTGGGTGTTCGAAACCCAAAGGCGCAGTGAAAGCAAAGTCTGACTTGTCAGATGAGGGGTGATCCTTCACGGGCGCAACCCCGGAGCTTCGCATCGACCTCGCTTCGTGCGGAGCATCAAGAGCGTACACGTTGAGACCCGAAAGATGGTGAACTATGCCTGGCCAGGTTGAAGTCAGGGGAAACCCTGATGGAGGACCGTAGCGATTCTGACGTGCAAATCGATCGTCGGAGCTGGGTATAGGGGCGAAAGACTAATCGAACCATCTAGTAGCTGGTTCCTTCCGAAGTTTCCCTCAGGATAGCTGGTGCTCGTAATCGAGTTTCATCCGGTAAAGCGAATGATTAGAAGTATTGGGGGCGAAACGCCCTCAACTTATTCTCAAACTTTAAATGGGTGAGAAGCGGGACTTGCTTAATTGAAGCCTCGCAACGAATCGGAGTGCCTAGTGGGCCATTTTTGGTAAGCAGAACTGGCGCTGTGGGATG
>CAXHCG010000244.1:0-2262 GCA_964014905.1 uncultured Candidatus Poseidoniales archaeon
TACACTCGAACCTTCGTCGGCAGCGTCAGATGTGTATAAGAGACAGTCCTACGGACCATGTTTTCCCGAGCAAGACGCCACACCAGCAGCCGTTGGGGAAGCACCAAAGGCTGGACGAAGAGCATTGAGATGATGCCCACGAGCAGGCCCCCCATGACGGCGGTCTGGGTGGACACTCCAGTCCAGTGGAGGAAAAACACGCCCAATGCACCGTCCACAGGCCCCGTGATGACAACGATGAGCACCGTGGACCATGCCAGTTGTTTCCAGCGGCCGAAAAGCAGCAATCCAACCATGCTCATCGCCATCACAACGACGGCGACCAACACGGCCCAAACGAGCAACTTCATTCCTCCTCTTGCGATGAGTGCGTTGAGTCGGAGAGGATGTTTCCATCGCTCATGGTAATCGTACGTTGGCACTGAGCGGCGATGATTGGGTCGTGGGTGACGATGAGAAACGTCGTTCCTTGGTGCACATTCATCTCGCTGAGTAACCCCATGACCTCGGTGGACGTCGTGTTGTCAAGGTTCCCAGTCGGCTCATCACAGAGGATAATCGACGGTTGGTGAACGATGGCCCGAGCCACGGCCACACGCTGCTGTTGCCCACCGGACAATTCGGCTGGTCGATGTTCACCACGGTCAGCCAATCCAACCAGTGCGAGGGCCTGCATTGCTTCTTTTCTCGCTTCGTGGGGAGAATCGCCCCTCAGAAGCAAGGGCAACTCGACGTTTTCAACCGCCGAAAGGACGGGGAGGAGGTTGAAATCTTGAAAAATAAATCCAAAATGTTCGCCACGCAGGTCGGTGCGCGCATCGTCTGAGATACCGTACAGCGCTTGGCCGTTAACCATCACGCCGCCTGAAGTCGGCTCGTCAATGCCTGACAAAATGTTCAGGAGGGTTGTTTTTCCACATCCGGATGGACCCATCACGGCCACCATTTCACCGGCGTTGATGCGGACGTCCACCCCACGCACCGCTTCGACGGTCGAATCCCCGGCCTGATAGAGTTTCCACAGTTGGCGGGCTTCAAGTGCCGTGGTCATGGTTGCACCATACGGAACTGCATTCATAAATCCCTGCCCGAAAGGCGTGGCATGGCCTCCGACGACGCCCCCCTCCAGATGGTCGTCATGGCCTTCGGGCCCCTGGCTGAGCGTCTTGGCGGGCGCCGACATGCGATAAGTGCCCCACAGGGTTCAACCATTCGTGATGTAGTGGTGAGCCTCAAGTTAACCGAATGGATCGCGTTCGGACTCTCCGTCGCAATGAACGGTGACCGGTGCGATGTTGACACGCTTGTTGAGGACGGCGCAGAAGTTGCGCTCCTCCCTCCTGTGAGCGGTGGTTAATCGCTCCTTGAGACACTGGGCAATGAAAGGCTTCAACAACGGGGAGCGCAAGGGCGGCATGAGGAAGCACCATGGTTGGCGGACTTGGACCTCTTGAATTGAGCATCTTGCTCTTGTTGTTTTTCGTACTCTTCGGTGCCCAGCGTCTGCCAGAATTGGCCAATGCCCTTGGACGTTCCAAGGGAGAATTTCAGAAAGGACTCACCGAAGCGACCACCCTTGGAGATTCAAGCCAAACCATCGCCGACCTCGAAGCAGGCGGGCGTACCCCCGACCAAGTCATGATGGAACGAGCCAAGGCCGTGGGGCTGGACCCAACCGGCATGTCAGTTGACGATCTTGAACAGAAAGTCAACGCTCTTGAAGCGCTTCAATCCAACGCTGAAGATGAATGATTAGCCTTTACGGCGCTTGATTTCCATCGGCGAGCCACATGAACTGCATGTTCCAACCGGCCCTTTTTTTGAACGGGAAACATCAGCAGGCAAGGTCGTTGTTTCACCGCATCCTTTGCAGCGGAGTTCCCAGATCCAGACCTGTCTGGATGGAGCGTTCACCACGGGCTCAATGGTTCCGCCCGCATACCGGTACGTGTTTTGGAGACGGTAATCGTCCGTAATCAGGAGAGCGTTCAGTTCCAGAGCCAGGGCCAGCACGTCAACGTCCACATCCGAAAGCCTCGCCAAATCACCCGATGCCCCAGCACAGGATTTTGCTTGCTCAATGGCCGACGAGGACACACTCCGCCAGACGATGTCTGCGGCCTCAACCAACATGGTGCGAGCCGGACTCAAGCGTTCAAGTTCACCAAGTTGTGAAGGGGCGCAAACGCCACCGGCAAGGCGAGCAGGCGGCCAGTGAAGCAGGGCTGCCGTGTCCAGAACCCGCTCCATGGCTTGATGAGT
>CAXHCG010000245.1:0-2247 GCA_964014905.1 uncultured Candidatus Poseidoniales archaeon
CTCGGAGATGTGTATAAGAGACAGTCCAAAAGGCGCGGGTTTTGGCGGATGAGGAGCGCTCCGCCTCCGGCGCCTTGTGTGTATTCCCCGGATGACTCGAGCGCATACTTCGCATTGTCTGAAAAAATCACGATGCCAAGGCGTTCGTCGGTTTCGTTGGAGCGCGCAACCCAATCAAGGGTTGTGTGGAGTGCATCGACCGCTCCGATGCAGGCAAAGGTCATGTCAACGACATCGCAGGTTTGGAAGCAATCATTGCCGAACCGTTCTGCATACCGTTGGGTCAGCATGTCCACAATGTACGTCGCCGTGGGTTTGGCTCCGTCAAGCGCTGATTCCGTTCCCAGGTACATTCTCCCTATGGTTCGCGGATCAAGTCCGTTGCGGTCAATGAGTTGCATAACGGCCATTGCCCCCATGGTCGCCGTGTCTTCGTGAACGTCAGGTATGGCCATGGCTTCGAGTCCAAGACCCTTGCTCAGTTTTCCATAATCGGCCCCTCGAAGGGCAGCGAAGTCCTTCATGTCCATGTAAAGACGAGGGAAGTGAATGGCAATATCGTCAATGCCGACGGGGAGAGTAGGCGCTTGGGACACATGCCACCCCTCGCCCGTCCTGTATATATATGGCCGGTTTTTTTCAGCCGCTGCAATCAGTCTTCTTCGGAAAGTTCTGGAGCCGTGGGGTCTTGCTTGGCCCAAAGCACATCGTCAATGCGCAGCACAGAAAGAGCCGCTTCGGTAGCACCGGCGAGAACTTGGCGGGTGATCCGAAGGGGTTCAACCACGCCATCCTCCACCATGTTTGAGGGTGTTTTTTGTTCGATGTTCAACCCGATGTGATGGGGATTAGGGCCGTCGTTTGTGGTTTGCTTGGCCACGGTTTGAAGCAGCGAATCAAGGGGGTCAAGTCCTGCGTTTTGAGCCAGGGTTCTGGGTATGATTTCGAGGGCATCGGCAAAGGCTTCGATGGCCAGTTGTTCCCGTCCCGCAAAGCGTTCAGCAAACCGTCGAAGGTGCCGAGCAAGGGCGATTTGGGTTGCTCCGCCGCCGGGGAGGAGGTAGGGTTCTTCGAGGAGTTGGCAGGCCACGCCAAGGGCGTCAGCAAAGCATCGTTCCACTTCACCAACCGTCTCATTGGTTGAGCCTTTGGCGATGAAAGTGGCTCCTCCCTCTTCGGTCTCAACGATCCAATGCATCACCCCGTTCCATCGTTCGTTGTTGCTCGTGATGAAGACTCCGAGGTCGGATAAAATCAATCCTTTCACGTCGTTCTTCAGGGTCGCATTGGTCCCTCGGGCGAGCAGGTCCAAATCGGAGCGAGCCACACGCCGGTAGGCTTGGATACCTGCTTCGGTGAGCGCAGCGTGGACATCATCGTCGATTCCTTCTTTGCAGGCTAAAAGCGTGACGCCGAGGTCAACAAGGTGGTTGATCTGTTCGACGAGAACGGTTTTCTCTTGCTGTCGGAAACTTTCCAAAACCCCGGTGCTCGCTACGTTGAGTTTTACATTGCTCATCATTTCGCGCCGCTCCAGTCCTCCGTCAACGAGGGCGACCTTTCCGGATTTGACCTGCTTGGGCATGCGGTCAGACAAGCGCTTTTTGGCCAGCACCAATCCCGTGACGAGCGAAGAATCGGTCATGCTTCCGCCCGTTTGGGTGAGGATCTTGACTCGGGTAGGGTCGGCGACACGGCCATCGGGTCGTTCTTCGACAATCGCCTTTGCTGCCTGAATGGCAAGGGTTGCGAGGTGGTCCTGCATGGCCCGGTGAATTTTACCTGACAGTGAGGTGGTCGCTGCCGCCATCATCTGTTCTTCAGTTGCCTTGATGATCAAGGTCTCAAAATGTTGACGGCATGCTTCTTCTGCGTGGCGATAACCACGAGCAATGGCCGATGGATGCACGCCTTGCAACACCAGTTCCCATGCGTTTTGAAGCAGTTCTGCGGAAAGAAGCACGGCACTCGTGGTCCCGTCTCTGGCGATGCGGTCCTGCGTGGATGAGGCGTTGATCAACATCTTCGCCACGGGATGCTCTACCTTGGCCGATTCCAAAACGGTCACACCGTCGTTGGTCACCATGGTCCGTCCTTCATCGTCAATGAGCAACTTGTCCTGACCCAACGGACCAAGGGTGGTTCGCACGGCTCCGGCAAGGGCCATTGCAGCCGTGATGTTGTTGCGAAGGGCTTCACGTCCACTCGTGCGCGTCGTCTCCTTGAGGATGGGGACTTCGCTCATGG
>CAXHCG010000246.1:0-2240 GCA_964014905.1 uncultured Candidatus Poseidoniales archaeon
ACGAGTTCAATCATGTTTAGCTCGTGTCGGTGAATGAGGTAGCGCCAAAGATTATCTTTGCTTCCGTCTCCGTCAACGCGCTGGATGACAACGTTGGCTTCTTTTGCAAATCTGGTCGAGAGTGCACCTTCAATGATGCCGTCATCCATCTCCCACATTGGCAAGGCATCGGGGTCTTCCACCGGCGGGTGGTTGAGGCCGACCACAACGTGGAACTGGGGGTCAACATCGTACTGAAGAAGGCCGAGGCCGGCGTGCTCCCACCAGTCCATCATTTCGTCAAGGAATTCAATGTCGTTGTCGATGGAACGAAGCGAGAAGGCAATTTCTTGCCCGACGCGATTTCCGATTTGTCGGAGCATTCTTGAGATATCAATGCCCAAAACCTTCAGATTGGACAACTTCCCCTCGGTTAGGCGCATCCGAGCTTCGTTGACTTCATGTCCAGCCGCAAAGAAGGCTTCGGGGTCAAAGGGAGTGTCCTCTTCGGGCAACTGCCCGTCGAAGCCAAGCGCAACGGAGACGTTCTTGAGAAACGATCCCTCGCCGATGGTCAACCGCAAAGGGTCGTTGATTTGGTTTTCAGTAAACCGTGCACGAGCGGTCGCCAACGGAACGGCACCTTCCCAGATGGCGTCAATCAAGTGGAGGTGGGCCTGCGAAAACGGACCGGATTCAATGATCAGGGCGGCGTCTTCTTTGCCCCTTCCGACAGGGTTGTCTTCGATGTTGAGGTATTGAATCACTTCTGATTGGTCTTGCACGAAACCAAGGGAGTCCAGTTCGTCGGAGTGTCGAACGTCAATGCTGCCGTTCAATTTGTCGAAGAAACGGAGCGTTCGTCCGTCGAGGTGGGTGATGATTTGAACCACAACACCACGAACGGCAGCCGTATTGACGGCTTCCAAGGCGTCGGGACTTCGGCAGAGGTGGAGGATACCAAACTGACCGAGGAGCAAAATGAGCCGCTCTTCTGCATCGTTCGCCATTTTTTGAAGGCGGTTGTAGATGTGCGTTCGTTCTTTGAGGACCGCGAAACGCGGGTCATCAATGTCCCTTCGCTGCTTCTCGTAGGATGCGTCGGTTTCCGTAATGCCCTTGGACAGTTCGTCAAACCCGTCCACGAGGCGGTCAAGTTGTTGCCTGCGGGATTGAATGATGTGTTCCATGGCTTCGTTGATGCGCAGGCTTGAAAACAGCATCGGGCGGTCAGCTGTGGCGGTAACAATGCCCATTTCTTGGAGGCGGGACAGGCTGTTGTAGGCGTCCAGGCGCGTGGTGTTCAGCTCTTTGGCCAGTTCGGACGCCTTCATCTTTGGCCGTGAGCCGAGAATCATGATGGAGCGAACCTCTCGTTCATTGAGGCCAGCTTCCAAAAGCAACTCATCCCACATCAGGCATCACCTCGAACCTGAGAGATATCAGCGAGGATGCGCGCCACGTGGCGGCGAGGTCGGAACAGCCAGTCGTAGACGTAGCGTATGGTGTTGTCTGGCCCAACCAAAAACGAGGACTTCGCAGGAAACTGACCCAGATGGACGGGGACATTGAATTGCTTTCCAACTGACCTTTCAGGGTCAGCGAGCAGAGGGAAAGGAAGATCGCCGAGCACGGACTTGAAGCCGGCGAGTTCCTCCGTGGTCCCGGGGCCGATGCCGACGATTGAACAGCCCACAGAGGCGAAAAGGTCGTGTTGCTCCTTGAAGGTCAGGCATCCACGCTTGCAGGTGGGGGAGTTGTTTCTCGAGTAGAAGAAAATGATGCGCCAGGTACCCTCCAGGGTTTGACTGTCAAAGGTTTCACCGTGTTCGTTTTCCAAGGCGAAACGAGGGGCTTCTTGTCCGACGATGTTTGTGCGCATCATCATACCTCAGTGGGTAGTATGTGCCCCATGCGAGCACCCTTCGTTTCCATGTAGTTTCGGTTCTCTGCGCACTGACCAACGATGATTGGCACTCGATTGGAGATTTTGATGCCGTGTTGGGTGAGTTGGTCTCGCTTGTCGGGGTTGTTGGTCACGAGTTCAATGGATTGAATCCCCATCGAATACAGCATTTCGGCAGCGAAGCCGTACTCGCGTGCGTCAGCGGGCAACCCGAGGGCCAAGTTGGCGTCAAGGGTGTCCAGCCCTGTGTCCTGCAGTGCGTAGGCTTGCATCTTTGAGTACAGCCCGATTCCGCGACCTTCTTGTCGCATGTAGGCAATGGCGCCGTGCCCTCGCTCCTGTATGGCCTTCATAG
>CAXHCG010000247.1:0-2224 GCA_964014905.1 uncultured Candidatus Poseidoniales archaeon
AAGCAGGGATATTTGAGGGAGTGGCCCGAGGGGCCCTCATGCGCCTCGGCATAGTGGTGAACCCCGATGCGGGTTTGGGGGGCAAATTGGGATTCAAAGGAAGCGACGGGCGCGCCGAGGAAGCTCGCGCTGCCGGCGCAGAAGACAGGGCTGGTCCACGAATGAACCAATGCCTCTCTCACCTCGTGGATTTGGCCGCCTCTTCCCTGAACCGTTCCGGAGTTGAATTGGAACTCATGGTTTGGGATGGCCGGATGGGTGGAACATGGGTGCCAGATTGGCCATCGGCATGTCCAATGCACGTCGAGGCCCTTGATTCAACGCCGTCGGCCACCACGCCTGATGACACGACGCGTTTGGTTGGTCAGCTCCTTGATGCGGGCGTAGAAGCCATTCTCTATGCTGGCGGCGACGGAACGACGCGAGACATCGTGAACGCCCTTGAGTCAGCAGGCGAAGAGGCACAAAAAACGGCGATCATCGGCGTCCCAGGCGGCGTCAAGATGCATTCGGGTTGTTTTGCCACCACGCCCAAAGCAGCCGCAGAAGTTGTTCTTTCCTTCGCTCTTGGAGACCTTCGCACGGCCATCACCGAGGTGATGGACCTCGACGAGACGGTGTACGCAAAGGGCGAATGGAAGGTCCGAATGTACGGCGAGGCGTGGACGCCTTCATCGCCTCGTTTTATGCAAGGAGCCAAGGAACAAGTTGAACGCGTCAGCGAGGAAGACACCATCGAAGGGCTCGCTCATCACGTCAGCACGCTGATTGACGACGATTCAGACCTGATGGTCGTGTGGGGGAGTGGAGGCACCCTTCGAAGGATGGGCGAACACCTCGGTCTTGAATTGACCTTGCTCGGCATTGATGTGCAACAGGGGGGCACCGTTCATCACGACCTCAATGAACAGCAACTTCTCCGCCTCATTGGTGCCCACACAACCGACGCAGGGCCGCGTCCCATTCTTCTGCTTCTCTCACCCATGGGCGGGCAAGGTTTCCTTATTGGGCGAGGGAATTTGCAACTTTCCCCAGACGTGCTTCGACTCATTGGGCACGGCAACATTCTCGGGGTGGCGACGCCCTCGAAACTGATCGGACTTGACGCGGTTCGCATCGACACGGGGGATGAAAACCTCGATGCTGAATTCCAATCAAAGCGTTTCATCAAGATCCTTCAAGGATTTCGCACAACTCGGCTTATCCGCGTCGCTGAACTCTGACGCTTCATTTGCGTGGGACCGATTTTGTGAACAAACGGCTTCATGAATCCTTCATGTTGTTTCAAATAATCCACCGGGAATGATTCACCATGCAAGGGAAGCGGGTCGTGGTCTTGACCGGAGCAGGCATTTCGGCAGAATCCGGGATTCGAACGTTCCGAGACAACGATGGATTGTGGGAGAACCATCGCATTGAGGACGTGGCCACGCCACAAGCATGGCGGGCTGACCCGGGGCGCGTTTGGCGCTTCTATCAAGCGCGCCGCCGTCAACTAAGCAAGGTGGAACCAAATCCTGCTCACCAGGCGTTAGCCGACCTTTCCGATGGGTTGCAGCACATGGTTCTCATCACGCAGAACGTTGATGATTTGCATGAGCGGGGTGGCAGCGAGGCCGTCATTCACATGCATGGGCGCCTTGAAACGCTCCGTTGCGAGGGGTCCGGAGAATACGAACGGCGAATGGCACCAGCGGACCTCAGCGATGAATTTCTCACGTGCACCTGTTGCACAGAAGGGCGACGTCTCAGGCCCGACATCGTCTGGTTTGGTGAAATGCCCATGCACATGAACGAGATTTACGCTGCGGTTGAAGCCAGTGAGGTGTTCATTGTGGTTGGAAGTTCCGGCCACGTTTATCCTGCGGCAGACTTGGTGCACATCGCACAAGCCAACGGGGCCCGCACCGTCTTGGTCAACGCTGAGCCGCCCCTAAACGTGGATTTTTTTGATGAGGTTCATCTTGGCAGAGCAGGCGAATTGCTTCCCCCCTTGGTTCAACGTTGGCTTGGTCCACGTGCCTAAACCGCCGGTCAACTTTTTCCAGTTTCGAAGACATGTCGGCATTTGGGGCATTGAACTTGACCGCTGTAGTCGGCAGGAAAATTCAGTTTCGCTTCACATGAAGGGCAAAGTACCGTGATTTTGGTTGATTTGCGAGGGGGCCCGTCCTGCAAATTCTGTCCCCGGTCGAGCACAAATTTTGCTATGGCCGACGCAGCG
>CAXHCG010000248.1:0-2211 GCA_964014905.1 uncultured Candidatus Poseidoniales archaeon
CGTTCTGTTGATCATTTTATGGAATTATCCGGTTTAGATTCAGAGTTATGGAATCCACTCTTTGTCCATATGGGGGCCCGTTGTAGCCCGAGATGAACACAACGGTATCGTTGTGTTCCTATATGAATGAGAGGGGCCCTTGTGTAAGCCTTGACAGGCTTGAACTATTCATTTATGCCAATTCATCTTTATATTGGGATTGTTCCTCCCACTCTCCTGTTTCTTTGTTAAGAGTCAAAGTTACACTCTTGCAATCATCAATAAATGGGACTCCTGCGGCCCACGCATCAAAAACAGATTTTGCCTTGTCACCGTCGTAAAGAACAATTATGTCACTTTGACTGGAGATGTTTGTTTCAGGATAAGCGAGAGTGTAGCCATGATCTGGTATTGAATTTGGATTTTGCTCGTCAAAAATCAGTTGTAATGCTGCATCCTTGACAAGAATTGAACCATATTTATCAGTCTTTAGAACGCCCTCTGAAAATTCATCAAGCATAATCTCAAATGCCACAAACGCTATTCCATCATCTAGTTCATGTTGCGTACCCAATGCCGTATATGACACGAAATCTAGATCTTCAAAAAGGAGATGCACTAGTTCATCAACGGAATCCAGATGTATTTTGGATTCTTTTTCAAATTTATCGATAAGTTTCATCGCTTCTTCACTTATGATGGCGGGTGGAAGGCCGGGATAGTAGGCGCTGATTTTGAACACATTTTCCCATATTCATTCTGATATAAAGTATTTACAATCCACGTAAAATGATTATTTGGACAAAAGGGCTTATCCAAATCTCCTTGTGAACAAATTTAGTGCACCGATGGGTTCTCTGTGGGCCATATTGAACGCTACGGTTGTAAACGCCCCCGGCGTGCAGAAATATGACTCAAGTTAAGCACGATGAGACCGTTTAGAGTCTCAAATGAGGCCCATCGAAAGAACTTCGATCTCGCCCACGCCGTGAATTTCAGACATCTGGGCTTCAAAAGCATCAGCAAGTCCCTCACCGTCGTTCATTTTCACGTGAACTTGAACGAACTTGAGTCCAAAGGCCAGTGGCTTCGTCTCAATGGCTTGAATGTCGTAATTATCGTTGCGCAACGTTGCAATCGTTTCAGCGATAGCATCGGTGTCAACGTCTTGAAGGTCCGAGTCCGGATTGACTTTGTATGTCATTACTACCATGCCCATTTTAATCACCTCAGGGACCCACAAAGTCACACTTTGGGCACTTGTACAACACACCTTGGTTTCGGACACGAGGGCTTCGGCCGATGGGGTGGAAGCATCCTGGGCAGGGGAAGGTGGTTGAACCTTCTTCAGCGAGGGGGATGCCTGAAGATGTGCAGACTTTTGCTCGTTCACTCATGGAAATGGCTCCTAACGGATTTGCCCATGGCCTCCCCCTCTTTATGGTTGCGTGAGGGCCAAGCAGGTCATGAGGTCTCAAAACGCTGAACAATGCTCAATTTTCCATGCTTCCCCGTACTGACAACCAAAGCCCCGTCTCGCGACCGACACCAACCGGACTCGATGCGAATGACATCTCCCACGTTGACGTTCATCACCTGTTCCGACCAAAACACCAATCCGACCAGTCCGGTCTCATCACGACCGCATGCGGCTGCTACAGGCCCGGTGTACGACGACGAGACGATCATCCGTTGTGGATACATACGGAGCACAACAAGTTCAAGCCGACGGACGGGGGTGTTGGGTCGCAGATTTTCAATTCTGTTTGCGGGGGTGGGCCAGTGAAGTCCGGGTGGGGTGTTCATGGGCCGGCAACATCGAGTCAACGTTCTTCAAGGTCTTCGCTGGATTTTTTTCGTCGGACTCGGAAGGAAGAAGCCGTGGGTTCGGGGTCATCTGCGATTTCATCGCCCCCGACACGTTTGTTGACAGCGAACTCGTATCGACTTCGAATCGATGACTTTGGAGCTTTCCACGGGGTGTGATGTCGACAAACCAAGTAGACTTCTGAAGATGAGTTCCTCGATGCTTCGGGTGAAAACCTGCGGACGCTGGAGAAGTGAGGCCGAACAGCCGTGATCAATTCTTCGACCCCAATGCCCTGAAACAACTTGGTTGTGAAGGCACCACCCTTGGACAACAAAGGCAGCGAAAAATCGAAAACGTCGGCGACCAGTGTCATGGCCACCGACTGGTCCATGTCCCACTTCCCAGTGATGTCTGGTGAAATG
>CAXHCG010000249.1:0-2189 GCA_964014905.1 uncultured Candidatus Poseidoniales archaeon
AAGTCCATCACCAACAGCCGCTTGGACTGTCAGCAGGTCGGCAGTGGGCGGTTGCGCATGCCTCTGGAGAATGGGTGGCCATCACCGACATTGATGTGCGTCCAGAACCCGACTGGATCGCCAACATGATTGCACAAACTGCGCCCGTTGATGACCAAGAACGGGTGGTGGCCGTGACCGGGCGCACGGTGTTTGAACAGGCTGACGACCTGGTCAGCAGGCTGCGCTCGGTTGAAATCGCTGCAAAGTACCGCGCTCGCCCCAGAAGGACAAGCCTTGCAAACGGTCCATGCTCCATGTTTCATCGAACAGCCCTGCTTGAAGTGGGGGGCTTTGACCCAGCGTGGTACCACGCCGAGGACATGGAAGTAAGTTTGCGGCTGATTCAGGCAGGAGGTGCCATTGTTTATGCGCGGGATGCGCTTGTCAGACACGTTCCGGAAACCGGAGCAGGCCATTTTCTTGCGAAGCGTCGGCGAGATGCTCGAGCGCATGTCCGTATCATGCGCCACCATCCGAAGCGGCAGCGCCACGGACCGGGCTTTGACTTCCTTGGAAGTTCAACCATGATCTTGTGTTTGTTCCCCCTTTGGATGGCGTTTATGATCTCAGGCATTCCGTTTCTCTTTGGCTTGCTTTCAGGTAATTTGGAGGCCGACACCACGGCGTTTGACCATTGGGAAGGTTGGGTGTTTGTTGTTTCAATCTCAGCCCTGTTGGTCCACGAGTTGCTCCTTTGGCGTGGGCGCCTCGGTGTGGTCAACAGAGAAGTCATGCGTTCAACACATCAAAACAAAGTCATGGCGATGCTTGGTGTTCGGCGGTTGACGTTCCGATGGAGCATGGCGCTTTGGCACGGTCTTGTCCTTGGTTGCTTGGATGCATTGTTTGGCCGAAATGGCCACAAACGGTAGAGGCGTGCTGCCTCAGTCGACTTTTTCATCGCCGGGCGGTGCACGACTGGCGTGGTTCAAAGCGAAGCCAGCCGCCATGAGGGCGATGGTGACCGAGTAAACGCCAACGTCAATCCAACCTTGGTGGGCAATGCCGAAGTAGAGGTAGAAACCAAGGCCGAGAAGCAAGCACCAGGCTGATGTTGTTCGCTGACCGCCTCCCAGCGATGGGTCGTTGAGGGCCGGCCATGTGTCATTGATGACGAGGCCCTTGACCCAATCGCCAAAGTCACGGCGTTGATTGATGGTTCTGCTCCCAAATCCAATCAGGCCAGCGCAGGCAGCGATAAAGATGGTATCGCCGAGAATCGCAAAGTGGAAGTCGGCTTTTGCTGGTGTGAAGGCAGCGTTGGTTGCTTCAAAGGTAAACATTCCACCCCACGAGACGTGGTAAGTGGGATGAGCCATGCTGAACATGTTGAGTCCAGCAAGAACCAATCCCCATACCCCAACGAAAACCATGGCTGATGCATAGACGGGGACGTTTCCCGTCATGGTTTGGCTGGTTGCGTCGTCGCTCATGGCTCTGCCGACTTCTGTACTGCATTTAAGCACACCGAACCGCGATAACACGCTGGGGCATCGCTCTCATCACAATGAGGTTTGATGGTGGTAATTGGAAGCAAAAACCGTCCTCATCTCGTCTTCAGCGGTGCCCATGATCTCACGAACATCGATGTTACCGGGAATGCAGGAGTTGATTTCCTTTGACCTTCCGTATCGACCTTTGCTCACGGTTCGTGCCGTGATTAAACCCAGCATGTCAAGGTTCGAGATAAGGCCGGAAATCCGGCGCTGCGTGAGTGGATTTTGGCGGATGTGCTTGCATGCTTGGCGATAAATGTCGTAAACTTGGCCGGTTTGGACGTTGCGCAGTCCGTTTTGTTCGTTCAGCAAAATCGAGGCTAAAACGAGTTTTTGTTGGCTCGGTAGCGTTGCGATGACCGGTGTCATTTGGTCCGATTCAATCTGACTCTGAGCGATGCGAACGTGGTTCTGATTGACGGTGGCTTCACCCGATTGCTCGGCCTTTTCTGCGGAAATACGGAGGAGGTCCAAAGCGCATCGAGCATCGCCGTGTTCTTGAGCAGCCAGCGCAGCGCACAATTCGATCACCCCGGGGCCCATGGCTTCGGAGTTCAATCCTTCTTTGGCTCGTTGGCGAAGAATGTCTTGGAGCTGTTCAGCGTCGTAAGGTCGGAAGAGGACGTCGAGTTGCCCCAGTCTCGATCGGAC
>CAXHCG010000250.1:0-2177 GCA_964014905.1 uncultured Candidatus Poseidoniales archaeon
GTCGCAGAAGCATCACATGTTGCGCCGGTACTGCCCACCCACGTTGAACAGCGCATCGGTGATTTGTCCAAGACTTGCGACCTTCACGGTCTCCATCAATTCCTCGAACACGTTCCCGCCTTGGCGTGCGACCTCTTGCAGTTGAGCAAGGGCGGCCTGCGTAGCCTCGCCTTCAACCGTCTGTCGGTGGACCACTCGCTCCAAACAGGCTTCCTTTTCCTCGGGCGTCGCACGAGCGAGTTCCATCTCGAAGTCGTCAGCCGCCGATTCGTCGAAGGCAGCGGCGTTGGGGTTCTGGAAGGTGTTCACGCCGATGATCGGCAGCGTACCGTCGTGCTTGAGGTGCTCGTAATACATCGATTCGTCCTGAATCTTGCCTCGCTGGTACATGGTCTCCATGGCACCGAGCACACCGCCACGACGGGAAATCGCTTCGAATTCCTGAAGCACGGCTTCCTCGACGAGGTCGGTCAGTTCGTCCACGATGTAGGCACCCTGCATCGGGTTCTCCGTCTTGGTCCAGCCGCTTTCCTTGTTGACGATGAGCTGAATCGCCAGGGCGCGGCGCACCGATTCTTCGGTGGGGGTGGTGATGGCCTCGTCGTAGGCGTTGGTGTGGAGGGAGTTGGCGTTGTCTTGAATGGCGAGGAGGGCCTGCAAGGTGGTTCGGATGTCGTTGAAGTCGATCTCTTGGGCGTGAAGGCTGCGTCCACTGGTTTGAATGTGGTACTTGAGTTTCTGACTGCGCTCGTCGGCTCCGTACATGTCGCGCATGGTGATGGCCCAAATGCGCCGTGCCACCCGGCCAATGACCGTGTATTCGGGGTCGAGCCCGTTGGAGAAGAAGAAGGACAGGTTCGGTGCGAACTTGTTGATGTCCATGCCTCGGCTGCGGTAGTATTCCACGTAGGTGAACCCGTTGGCGAGCGTTAGCGCAAGTTGCGTGATGGGGTTGGCACCTGCCTCAGCGATGTGGTAGCCCGAGATGGAGACCGAGTAGTGGTTGCGAACGCCGTGGTCGATGTAGTACTGCTGCACGTCGCCCATGAGTTTGAGCGCAAAGGGCGTGGAGAAGATGCAGGTGTTTTGCGCCTGGTCTTCCTTGAGGATGTCCGCTTGGACCGTTCCACGAACGGTCTGCAAGGTTCGCGCCTTGATCTCAGCGTAGGTCTTAGCGTCCACCATCTCGTCGCCCCGTCGTCCCACGGTGGCCAAACCAAACCCGTTGTGCCCTTCAGGGAGTTCACCTCGGTAGGCCGAGTCAAGCAGCTTCGCTGGCTTGCCCTGCTCGGCGAGGTAGGCTTCCACCTGCTGGTCGATGGCGGCGTTGAGGAAGAAGGCGAGGATGATGGGCGCCGGTCCGTTGATGGTCATCGAGACCGAGGTGTTGGCGTCGCACAAATCAAAGCCGGAATACAGGCGCTTGGCGTCGTCGGTCGTGGCGATGGAAACGCCGGAGTTGCCGACCTTGCCCCAAATGTCCGGGCGGCGAGCAGGGTCTCGTCCGTAGAGCGTGACCGAGTCAAAGGCGGTGGACAAGCGCACGTAGTCTTGGCCCTGGCTCAGGTAGTGGAAGCGGCGGTTGGTACGCTCGGGCTCGCCTTCTCCGGCGAACATGCGGGCCGACAATTCGTCGGTTCGCTTGAACGGGAACACGCCAGCCGTGTAGGGGAAGTGGCCAGGAGCGTTTTCCTTCGTGATGAATTCGAACAGCTGACCGTCGTCCTTGGTTTTGGGCAGGGCGACTCGGGGAATGTTCGAGTGTGCCAGTGATTCGGTGGTCGTTTGGACCTTGAACGGCTTGCCACGCACGTGGTAGGTGTACTGGCCTGAAGCGTACTCCTCTGCGAGTTGACGGAAGTTTGCCAAAGCCGATTTGGCCTCTTCCACGGTCTCCATGATCTCTTCAATTTGGGCACGCAGGTCCTTCGCCGTGGCTTTCACGCCACGCTCTTCGGCGTTGGCCGCAGCGGTTTCGAGGTGCTGGCACAGGCGCAATTTCTCAGCGACCTCGGTGTTCGCAGCGTGGTAATCGCGAACCTGAGCGGCGATTTCTGAGAGGTAGTGAACGCGTTCGGGTGGAATCACGCCTTTGCGCTCACCCATGGCGTCAAAGGGTTCGCTCGCCTCAAAGCCAACCAGTCCAGCGACCTTCTGCCACAAGCGGTCAACACCGC
>CAXHCG010000251.1:0-2162 GCA_964014905.1 uncultured Candidatus Poseidoniales archaeon
CGGCAGCGTCAGATGTGTATAAGAGACAGGACTCATCCCATCCATCAACAACCAGACGGTAGGTGTCGGTCGTGTCGTGGACGGCGAGTGTAAATTCGCCGCTTGCGGGCTCGGTCAAATTGAGGATTGGCCATGTTTCATTGTTGATGGCTTCATCGGTTGGTCGATAGGACGGGGCATCAAGGGTTTCGTTGTCGGCGAACGAACGCGTCATGACCTCGAGGTAAAACACCGGTGAATTGGCGATTTTCAAACGGCCTCCACTCACATCCGGGTAGGGATAGACCACCAGTGTTCCTCCTTGCTCAATCATGGTGGATGTCCCTTCAACCCAATTCCCATTCAACAATTGGTCCACGGCCACTTCGGTTTCACCCAAGGGAGATTTGATGGTCATTTGATGAATTTCAGACCATTCAAACGGTGCTGTGAGGCCGTTGTGTCCGAGCAGGTCTGACCCGTTGTTCAAATCCTCACCGATCAGGGATACCACGGATTGTTGTTCGTGGAGAAGAACATGGGCCGCCCAGACGGCTTGGGCGGACTGGGTTGACAAACGAGCAACAAAGCGTCCGTCGCTCGGAGCGACCCAATAGGCCGTGTTGCTGCCTTCGTTTCCTAAGGCTGTGAACGAACTGGTGGTGGTTGAGGTGCCGTTGAGGGCTTGTTCATCGGTGGAAGTTTGGTGGTACATTTGCACGCTCAACGCCGATGTTGAGGCGACCCACTGCCACTCTAAGGTGTCGCCCTGTGCAGCGTTGATCACTAAAAATTGGTCTTGGATTGATTCGATGACACCATGGTGGATGAAGGATGAATCGTCGTTGTAGGGCATCGTTGAACTCAACCGCCCCGATGAAGGTGTGAGGCAATCCCCGGGTCGCTGACATTCGCTGACGGTCAATTCAGTCGTCGAGGCTCCTGGTGCTGGTCGGGTGGTGAGTTCCCCCAACCTGATGCTGTGAACGGTCATGAGACGGACCGACTCATCCACCGCTGACGTGATGTTGACGCTAACTTGCACCGACTCGTTGGTTTGTATCCTCAGCATCGATGCACCGTGGGCCTCAGTCGTGGTGCCTGTCGAGGTTGTGTCCACCTCCAACTGACATGCCAGGCAATCCCACATCAACATCGCCGAGGAGTTGGCGTCCATGCCGAGGGTCAATTCTTGCTCTTCGTTAGCGGCCAAGGTCACGGTGGTCAAGGACTCCTCGATGTTGATGGCCGGGTTCGTTTGCGCGGTTGTGGTGGGTGTGAGCAGCAACAGGAACATGGCGGCGAAGGCAACAGCCTGCGCCTGAGTTCGCCACCTACCCATGGCATGGCGTGTGGGCGGAGTCTTTCAAATCCACCCCCTTTTCAGGTTCAAACTCTTCAAGAAGCCAAGGCGTTAGGGTGGACCATGGCCGATGCATTGGGGCGTACCGTTGTGCATCGGGACCGCTATGCAAGGAGTTGGGGGCTTGGCGACCGAAAAAATCCTTCTTCCATCACGCCAGCATTGGTGCTCATGCAGGAAGATCCATCGCTTCCAGTGAACTACGCACCGTTTGAATCCAGCACCACAAATACGCTCCCATCAATCCTTTCCATTCGGTCCCTTGGACACTTTTCTCCACCGGCGTTTGAGGGTCTTGGTCCGCATTATGAAGTCAACCTCGGCCATGTTCTTCCACCTTCGCTTGAAGATGCCAATGCCGGGGAAATGCACGGAACTTCTGCGCTTCTTCCGGTTTCATGGCAGCGAATGAACCACGATGAGGCGTTGACCGATTCAAGCCTCGCTCCGGAAATAGTGGTGTTGACCGATGCCTTGCAATTAGCGAGCCAACCCGGAAAACTCCCGCTTGCGGTGCTGACCTTGAAGCATCGCTTTCCCGGGGCACTGCTGTGGGCTCCGGGCCTCGGAGGACCTGACAATGTCGCCGTTTTGGCCTCGCTTGGGATTGACCTGTTCGACCTTGCTCGTTGCCGCGAAGCAGCGGCGAACGGTGTGATGCTCACCTCCTGGGGCCCGAGGTGGCCACTTGACCACGAGGAGACGTCGCTAGATGCCCAAGCCAACCACATGATGAAAGCGCTTGATGAAGTTCGCTCTTCGATTCAATCCGGCCAACTTCGTACCTTGGCCAATCGACAGAGTCTTTCCAGTCCCCGCC
>CAXHCG010000252.1:0-2162 GCA_964014905.1 uncultured Candidatus Poseidoniales archaeon
CATCTTGCCTCGCACCCCAGATCACGTTGGCGTTTTCACTGACTTTTTCGGTCAACAAATCCACGACTTGGTTGGCGGCTTCAAGCGTCATGTAAGGCCCGCCCGTGACGTGAATGAGCACGCCGGTCGCACCGGTGATGTCCACATCGAGCAGCGGATGATTGAGGGCTTCGTGGACGACTTCTTCGGGTCCGCGGTCGGATTCCCCGTAGAGCATCATCGTGACACCACCGTTGGCCATGATGGCTCGGATGTCGGCGAAATCGAGGTTGATGAGCGAAGGCAAGGTGATGGTCTCAACGATGCCTTTGACGATTTCAGCGACCAGTTGGTCCATGATGGAGAACGCCTCGTCAAGCGGAAGATTGGGCACGAAGTGGAGCAGTCGGTTGTTGTCGAGAACAAGCACAGCGTCAGCACAGCGGCGCAGCGATTCCAAGCCTTCCAAAGCACGGGCCATGCGTTGGCGCCGCTCGACGTGGAACGGTGTGGTGACGATGCCGACGACCAGTGCGCCAGCCGCCTTTGCTTCCTCAGCGACGATCGGGCAAATGCCGGTTCCAGAACCTCCTCCAAGGCCCGAGGCGATGAAGACGAGGTCGGCACCTGTGACGATGCGCTTGATCATCTCGCGACCGGCTTCCGCACAGCGGCGGCCGGTCGAAGGGTCGCCACCAGCTCCAAGTCCGCGGGTAATGTGGCGGCCAACGAGGAGTTTCTGCAAGGCTCGTGTGTTGTCGAGGTGCTGCTTGTCGGTGTTGATGGCGACGGTGACCGCCCCTTCCACGCCCAAGTGAGTGATGCGGTTGAGGGTGTTGTTGCCCGAGCCGCCACAACCGACGATGAGGATGCGTGGGTCTGGGACGCCCAACGTGCTCACTTCTTCGTCCATGAGCGATGTCGCTCCGCGGTTGATGGCCTCGTTTTTCAGGCCTTGAATCATGTCAGCGAATGCTGCGTCATGTGGCGATGGTCCACCCATCGTTGGTCCTGAAGTGCCTGAAGGTCCCATCCTTTCACCTCTCCAATGGCGAGCCTTCTCTTTCTCCTCTTAACCGCGACCCTCGCGACCGAGGCAAAGGTGGCGATTTTGCGACCTCGTTTCTTGAACCAACCATGGTAAAGTTCACTTGGGCTTCAACCCTTGAAAACCCCTTGCCTTCGGAGCCCTTCGAGGGTGGCTTTTCTGGCCCTCTCGATTGATGAGGATTAAGTAGTGGAGGCAGGTGGGAGAAGTTGCCTCGCTTAGCTCAGTTGGTAGAGCACCTGACTGTAGTTGTGTAAAAACAAACGTCTCAGCAGACATCAGGGTGTCCCCAGTTCAAGTCTGGGAGCGGGGACCACATTTGCAACGCTCAGCATCAGCGTGGTCCACGCTGAATCGAGAGGTTGATCGTTTTCATTTGCTTCCTCTCTCGTGGGAGCGGGGACTCTTTTTGCAGCCACACGGTACGTCCCGCTGAATCAATGGTTTGCCGGGTCAGGGCGTTAGACGCCTGATGCTTGAATCTCGGCGGGTTCATCGTGTCGTGTTCAGACAGCGGCGGATGTGACTGCCGGAGTTTCTGCCGGCTCATCGCCACGAACCAACAGCGCACACATGGCCAAACCAACAGGCATCAGCATGACGCCGAAGAAGACCGAGGTGGCAGCAATCCAGCGTGGGCTGTTGTTGGCTAGGCAGCGCTGCCAAATCCACCGGGTGACAAAGATGTCGCCAGCGACCATGTGCGCCCATGCGGCAGAAGCACCAGGCTTGCTGCCCATGATGGTGGCGAGGCCGTCCAAAATCCCGTCGGGGTTGGCGGCGTCCTTGGCCAGGTCGATCATGCCCTGCGGATTGGCGATGGTCACCAACCACCATACGATGAGGGGGCCAAGGAAAAACCAGGGGCCATTGAGCACTTTTTTCGTCATTTCATGTTCGGGAAACACCAGCATGGCAAACCAGAACGGTCCGACCCACATCGTGGAGAAAAAGAACGAGTAATCGTAGATGTCCATGATTGCGTGTCAGTGCCCTTTGGTTTAATAGGTTGTATGTTGAGGTGGACCTTCGGTGGCTTTTCACTTCATGTTCGACCAAACCTTCACTTGTTCATGCCTCGAGGAGGAGCCATGCGACGCTTGGTCCTCTCCATCGCCGCCATCGTGTTTGGAGG
>CAXHCG010000253.1:0-2156 GCA_964014905.1 uncultured Candidatus Poseidoniales archaeon
CTTCAAAACGCGCCATGGCCATGAAATGGTTCTCCTGAGAATGAGGGACGATTGCGGGCATCACGAATCTCATAAGCAGCTCCGTGCGCGCAGAGAGCATGTACGCAACGAGGTCAGGATTATCGCGCGTGAACAAGAAGCGTTCCTGCCTGTCTCCAGCCTCAGCCGCAGCCACGGATGCGTCACCCAACGCGCTCTGCGTGTTCATCCTCTGCACGTCATAAGCCGCGTTGTACTTGCAGTTCATCGTCCACCACATAGACGGGTGCCGGCCCAACCCAACGTCGTCCGGAACACTGATGCTCTCCGCTCCGAGAAAGCGCCGCCCCACTGACGGGTGCTCATCATCTCCTTTCTCAACCCAAGGCGGAATCCAAGACATGTGCTTCATGCTCGTCTCCAACTTTTTGCCCTCATAAGCCCACTGCATAGTCGTGGAGCGCACTTCCCGACCCACATTTGACAACTGGCCCACCAGCAGCCGCATACGATCCTCCTGCTCCAGCATATCACGCAAACGACGCTTGGTCAAGACGCGCCCACCCTCCAAACCAAAGCCAACACGCCTGATCACATTGCGATAAATTCCAAAGCCGCGCGCACGCGCCTCGGAGAGCAACAACGTGTTCACCATTGCCCAAAGCACTCGTTGGCCTCGCAAACCTCCTACAAAATGCCCAGTCCTGTATCGAAGCAAGTGCTGCACCCACGTCTCTGGAGACACCTTCCTGGGCCTCTCTTCAAACAAATCCGCTATGCCCATCGGGAAATCCAAAGGAAACGCTTTCACAAAGCGACCACGACTATGCGCACCAGTCGGATCTTCATCCCTGCTAGGCCATCCGTACACGAGCCTCTCGGCAATGCGCACCGCCTCCTCTTCCTCATCCGGCTGACACACAGGCTCCCGTACGCCGCCCCTGTCTGTATCCCCTCCTCCAGTTAACCGAGCAATTACACTGAGCTCGAGCATAATCTGATCCAGCAACAGTTCAGTCGGCATTTCGCAGCCCAACCCAACACCCATATATGCCTCGAGCCAGTTGATCAGCGCGGGCAAGCGTAACATTTTCTCTTGCATGCCCTTGGCCTCATCATTGCTCAAGTGCTCATCACGTTCCTGGACGTCAGCGCAGATCCGACGGAACAATGCAACGCTCGACTCGTCGTCACCCTTCTTCAATCCATCAACTTCATTTTCCTCGCAAGCGTCAATGCCCGACCACCAGCGCTGCACCTTGTAACCCACCGCGAACTCAGCATTCTCCAACCACGAGCAAAACGCTTCCTCGTCCACATGAGCCTGTTCATCCACTCTGTCTTCCCCAACACCCAGGCTCTCACCAGCACCCTCCAGGACACCCGAAACCGCATCGCCAGGAGTCTCGTCCTTCGAAGCATCCTCCGCAAGAGCCACCCCAGGCAGCAATACATCTTCGGGCCCGACAAAATTCACATCGAAGCCAGCTGCAATGAAGTGCTGCGCATCAACAACATCAACCGCACTCGATAACTTCTGCTCCTTCGTCAGCAAGTCTGCCTCACCAGCCTGCAACAACCTACCGTCCACTTCCTTTGGCGCGAAAGCAATCTTCAACTCCTCCTCAGTCTTCATTACATGGAACAGGCGAGGATCATAATACTTGTGCATGGGCTCGTTCTCCTCTCCACCAAGACGCCAAGTACACCCGTTCGGCGGGAAGGCACACAAGGCCTGCAACAAGTTCGCAACATACCACCACCGCACCGACAAGCCCTCTAGCGCATCCTTGCCACGACCCAGATTCCGTCGTAACATGAGGTGCAAGGGTACGTCGCGCGGGTGCCAGGGCATCGTCATGCGTGGCGTCACGTTCTCGGGCCTCTCCAAACCTTCACCACCGTGATCATACTTAACCAGAAGCAAGCCATCCGGCCTAACCTCAAGCACCTTTCCAGGGATCACCAGCGCTCCGAGCGCGTCAACAGCATACCGTTCTCTATCCTCTGCAGACGCGCTCACAGCTTTCCTGACCTCACGATTCGGATTCGAGGGATCATCCCCAGGACCGCGCACCGAATTCACTCGATCGTTGACCCTATAATTCTTCATCAGATCCATGCGCTGCGCGAACGTCGCCAGATCCTGCGGGAACGACAACGTATTCCGACGGAAC
>CAXHCG010000254.1:0-2153 GCA_964014905.1 uncultured Candidatus Poseidoniales archaeon
GGATTGGTAAGGCGAAGGAGGGAAGGCAACAACGGGGTTCAAATCCTCCTTCCATTCCGTCGAAGTGTGCTACTCCGTATTGAACCCTTGAGTTCGAAGGAGCGCGCTTTCTTGGAAGAAGGGTGCACCTTGTTCAACGAGGGAAAATTTTGGCATGCGCATGAATCCTGGGAAGACCTGTGGAACGGTTTGAAAAAAAGAACGGCGGCGCCGGAGGAAATCTTGCTGGTCCAAGGAATGATTCAGACTGCGGCGCTCCTGCTCCACCACCAACGTAAAAACAAGGCCGGAGTGGACAAGCAATGGGCCAAATTGAAGCAAAAACTTGAGCATTGGGGAACGGCTTGGGACCTTGACATCGCGGCACACCTCGCCACCATCAAAACCTACGTCGAGGACACCGATGGATGGGCACTCAACGCCGAGGACCATCAATTCCCTCGGGCGTGAGGTTCAAAGTCGGGGCCGGACATTGCCGTTCATGGAGGAAGGGTTCGAGCGCTTGCCACCTGACATGCGTCCGTTCATTGCCACCCCCGTCGCACAACCGCTGGTCAAGGGCCGCAACGTCGCTTTGATGGGGAGCGTTGTGGTTGCGACCATCCTTTTTCTGCTTCTGCGACAGGTTGCCTTGTCCACGCCCTTGGCTGCCGGGTGTTCGCTCCTGACGCTTGGGCTCAACATCACGGTGGTTTCTTTGCGGTTCAAGACCCATGCATCAACGCCGCTAGCGGTCAACATGAACCACCCTTTCATGAACAGTGAGGCCATGGGTGAAGCAAAAGTTCTGGTGCGCTTGGTGAACGGCATGTGGATTGACCCGGGAAAGCACCGCGTTCGGACCGTCCCAGAAGACCTCTTGGGCGGCCATAATTTGGTTCAAGACACCGACGATTACCCCGTCCTCGGTCATTTTATCTCGAACAGTGAAAAAGGACCGACATTGAGTCGGCACCTGGCTTTGATCAACCAGGCGATTGCGCTTCGTGACGCCGTGAATGACGTCCCAGATCCCATCGAGGAAGCAAGGGACAGAGAGAAACTGGAAACGGGACTTTTGGAACGCTCATGGCTGGAAGAAGAAGCAGAAGTGGAAGTGGAAAGCCCTTTGGTTTCGTTTTTTAGGGGAAAAGATTGATTCCTGCGCCGTATTCTGACCCCTACCTTCAAAACCGGTTCCTACAACCGTGCCATGTGCCTACCAATGAAACTTGGATGTCAAAGGTGGAAGCGTTGGCTCCAGCGGAGCAAGAAACGTTGCTCGGAACCTCGCTTTCTCGCCGCTTTGCGCAGCTGCCTCTCTGGCTAAGCCACCCGGCCAACATCGGAGGTTTCTACGGACTTCTTGTCGCCTTCGCCCTGCTTTTGCCGTATGCTTTTGGAGATCAAAACAACGAGGTGTGGGGCGTTCAATGGATCTACCACACGTCGCTCCTTTTGGTGGCGTGCGCACTGAGCGGCTTCGTCTCCTTGGTGATGATTTCAATCTCCAAACGCCACCCTGTTGCACCGCCTCGACAGATCCTCTACCCCATGCCGTTTCTCGGGCTGGCCCTGCTCAGCGTTGACCGTGTCGGCATGATGACCATGCCTTCGTGGCTCATCACGGTTGTATGGGCCCTGCTGTTGTTGCCTGGACCCGTGTATGTTCATCTCTCATGGGCACCGCGGTGGCGGTTGCTGTGCATGATCGAAGACGGCACCGACCCGTTCATCGGCATGGAAGTCAAGGCTGAAGAGAACGTTGTGGCCGAAGAGATGGTCGGTGAAGACACCGAAATGCTCGAGGTGGTTGACGCGTTCGAGTCGGAGTGAACTCAAATCACACCGATTTGAGGACCAACCTTTTCGAAACACGCCAAAACATCGTCGAGGTCTTGTCGAGAGAGGCCAGCCGACATTTGGGTTCGAATTCGGGCTTTGTCCCTCGCCACCATTGGAAACACGATGGCTCCTGCCATCACGCCCTCTTCTCCGAGGGCCTGGGTCATGGCTTTTGCAGTGGAGGATTCTCCGCACATGACGGGGATGATGGGGGTTTCAGAATCGCCGGTATCAAAGCCCATTGATTGGAGTTCTTTACGAAAGTAATTCGTGTTCTCCCAAAGGCTGTCTCTTATACACATCTCCGAGCCCACGAGACCGCTGATAAT
>CAXHCG010000255.1:0-2136 GCA_964014905.1 uncultured Candidatus Poseidoniales archaeon
GTGGGCTCGGAGATGTGTATAAGAGACAGGATCTACACGCCCATGTGGGTGCTTTCGCATCCCGCCCACCGGCCCCGCCATGATAAGGATTCCCGACTTCCTTCCCGCCTCCTGCCCCTGTTTTGGTAACGGGCTGGCCCAGCCTTGTTAGCGTGAAGCCTCTTGAAGGGGCGCCCGAGTCGGAGGCCATGGGCGCCAAGAATCGGGGACCTCTCTCCGACACGCCTCCGCCAAAGAGGGCACCGATTGTGCCTGAAGACATCGTCGATCGGGTTCTTCGTTCCCTCTCAGGACACGTTGAGGCCGTCTTTTTACCCTGGATTGCCGACCGTTTTGCGATCGAGTGGTTAAGCGTTAACGACGACCGGCTCGGCATGACTCGGTTTGAAGAAAGCAGCAGTGAACTGGTCCGACGCCGTCGATTACGCCTCGACCCTGGCCACGTCACCATTGGATTGCATCCGGCCTTGATTCAAGACAGGGCGCTTTATCGCCACACCTTTGCTCATGAATTGCTCCACGCAGCGGGTTTGATGATGCACTCCGAACTTCACGACGAACTGACCAACAAGGTCGCTCCCGCTCCAGCGTTGAAAGATTCGCCGCTCTTGCAGAAAATGCGGACGGCCGTTCTTGACGGATTGAAGGTTCAGGAATGGACGTGCAAGAATTGCGGCTACACGTGGAAACGGACCACGGTGCGACGTCCTACACGCTGCCTGAAGTGTGCACGACCTTGGTGAGGGTGGCACACCCTTCAAGTATGGTCGGCTCTGCCCAAAGGCTGGACGTATAGTGTAGTCTGGATATCACTTCGGATTTCTAATCCGAAAACCCGGGTTCGAATCCTGGTACGTCCGCCATCAGTGTTCTGGTTTTGGTGAGGCAGTAGGTAGAATAGATCAAACTATCATGAGGTTTTAGTGGTGTAATAAATGAGTTCCGATCACTTAACTCAGAATGATGTCAATGTATCTTGTGTTTGGGAAATATGTGTCGCCAGAAATTCTAGGTTGTCCGACTAATCGATCCCCTCCACTGGATAATTGGAAACCATCCTCAGTTCCCTCGGCGTAATAGTTTGCACATATTTCGTTGTTGCTTGGTACATAATTGGGGGTAAATCTAGCCCGATCAAAATACTCCCATTCCCCGTTTACCTTTGCCTTAACATCGTGAAATAGAATGGACCGTTCCGCCGAAAGACAGTTTCCATTTGGAGCCCATTCCTCAACAAAACTCGATGCCCAATCATTAACCGAATCAGACTTGTACCGCTGAGTTCCTAAACTGATCGGGCCTAAGCCCCTTGTTATATCGGTGAATAAAAATGTGTAATCTTGACAGTTTGTTCCACAATCAGAAATCTCCAATGATGTTTCATAGGTGTGCCCTGGGACTAGCATGTAATCGTTTGGAAGGCCTGGTATCAAACCATGAACACTTGGAGGAAGCCTCAGCCTACAGCTCACCCCAGTGCCCTCGCCACCAAATCCATGAAGTACGTTGCAAGATCCGTTGTCGATCACTTCTGCTTCCATTCCGTTGATGTCCCATGTAGAAAATATGACCTTGGTCGTATCTCCATCGAACTGAAGCCCACCATAAGCACCGGCCCATGTAATTGTTGCGTAATATGTTGCTACTGGCCCTGTTCCCGGCGTTGCTTGGATACTAAACTTCTCATATTCTCCACTAGGCTCGTAATTTAGATGAATTGAATTTGTCCTAGTGCTAGTATTGGTCACTTCACCAGATGTGTTGAGGTACCCCCTCTCCCCACTTGGCCAAGTGATGTAAGCACTCATTGTCTGATTACCAATCATCGAACCTGCAGTCCAGTATCCATGTAAATCACCATTGCTGTTTGTTTTCCTATATGCTGGAAAGAACCAGCCATTGCTATCCTCCATTTCGAATCGGATTTCGCACCCCTCCAGAGGCGACCCATCTAGGGTGACCTGGAAATCTATTGCTTGGGGGCTGTGATCGTTTGGTAAGTTCGGATCATTGGAGAACACTGCACCCGGATTGGCATAAATCAAACCAGTAAAAGCACCTGAGATTGAACTTCCAAAGGGGCAAGAGTATGGACTGTCTCTTATACACATCTGACGCTGCCGACGAAGGTTCGAG
>CAXHCG010000256.1:0-2131 GCA_964014905.1 uncultured Candidatus Poseidoniales archaeon
ATAAGAGACAGTCGTTGGTGTTGATGTCAAGTCCACTGCTCATCACGACGCCTCCCTGCGGACAAGTCTCGTTGCCAAGCGGCAACACCTCCGTTGAGAACCGCTGAGGAACCGGACTTTCTCCGCTCGTTCCGGCCTGTCCCTGGGGGCCAGAAAGACCGCGAAGGCCGTGGCACAGGACCGCCGAATCTTGGCGTTCATCGATGCCAAGAACACCGTTTTGATCAGCGTCAAAACCGGCGTGGAGTCGGACACCACCTTCGGTGCAAGGCACGAGGTCGTCAAAGGGTTCGGATTCAACAAGCAACGAGTTTGCGGCGGTTGATTCAGGCGATTCGGTCAGACGTGCGTGGTTGTAAGTGCTGAGCAGCAAAACGGTGATGAGGGTCAAGGTTTGCATGACCACGACCCAACGTCGATGATGGTGCGGGGGGTTGTTTTCTGGGTGGTTTCCCGTTGGTTCACTGATTGAATTCTCCTCTGGGGTATTGTGCGCTTCAGATGATGGCATGAACTGGAATATCTAGGTTAATCGTTCTTAATGTACCGCCGTTCATCATCGCTAACGGCTTTGAGAAGGGGTGAGTTCATGAGGCATCAAGGCATGGCAAGGGCATGGACCCTCCCTCGCGACTGCTGGGCCAATTGGCCGGCGAGGAGGGGAAGACGCGTCAAAAAGCCGCTCGTCTGGTGATTGACCTCGCTGACACGGCCAACGCCGAGGGCTATTTGCCGGCCGTTCATGCCCACGTATCGGGCGTTTCGGTCATCACTGGAGGGCACGGTCTACGCCGTTTTCTGAAGGACTTGTCCGCCGACGGCGACGGTCATGTCGCCATCCCAACCACGCTCAACTCGGCGGGTTGCGACCAAGAAAAAATGGAAGAGATGGACATAGAGTGGCCGGATTTTCTAGAACAACAATTTGAGATTGTCCAAGCCTATGAGCGACTTGGCATCGACGCGACCTTGTCCTGCACGCCCTATGACCGTGGCATTGCGGACGAGACGGGCATTGCGACCTGGGCTGAATCGAACGCTGTTTGCTTCTCCAACACATGGACTTCGCTCATCACCAATCGGGAATCTGGGCTGTCTGCTCTGGCGACCGCTCTGACGGGATTTGCGCCGCGCTGGGGATTGCATCTCGACAGCAACCGTGTTCCGAACATGAAGGTTCACATCGAGTGTGAGATGAACCATCTTTCAGACTGGTCCGTGCTCGGCGACTGGATTGGTAAACAGGTGAGGCCTGAATGGGACATGCCGTATGGCCCCATGCCCTACCTGACCGGTTTGCCAGAACACATGTCCTTTGCTTCCAAAAAAGCGCTGACGGCCGCCGCAGCCAACTATGGATGCGCCATGCTTTGGGCCGAGGGCCATACGGTGGCTCCACCGTTGCCAATGGGAGAAGACGGCGCTTACGATTCGCCCGAAGGTGGTTGGACGGGGACGCTCATGTTTACTCGGGGGGACTTGGAACAGCGGTACGCCGAACTTGCTCCGAAGGGCCAGGTTGACCTCGTGGTGATCGGCTGTCCGCAAGCGAGTTTGGAGGAACTCCGCACAACGGCTTCAGCCTTACGTTCTCACATGGAAATGGGTCAGCGTGTCCCCAACCATCGCCTGTGGGTGTTCACCAGCGGTGAGAATTACGACCTGGCGCTGGCCGATGGAACCATCGAACTGTTGGAGGACGGCGGTGCCTTGCTGTTGAAGGATACGTGCCCTGAAGTGACGCCGTACAACCGCACCAAGTACAACCACTTGCTGACCAATTCGCTCAAAGCAGAACACTACCTGACCAGCGGGTTGAATCGGTTGCCGACGTCGGTGATGCCGATTGAAGACTGTGTGGCTCACGCCATTGACCCTTCCTTGTCCGCAGGGCCCACGCCCGTGCTATCAGCGAAAGCCCAGCCGCAACATGCTTCTTCAAAAACGCACCAAGGCGGGCAGGCTCTTCTTTCCGGGGCAGGTCTACGTTCTCAAGCCACCTTCACGGTACGAGGCCGAGCCTTGGTCACCGACGTGCCCATCACCTACCTTGGCTATGTGAATCGCGACACAGGTGTCATTGAAGCTGTCTCTTATACACATCTGACGCTGCCGACGAAGGTTCGAGTGT
>CAXHCG010000257.1:0-2115 GCA_964014905.1 uncultured Candidatus Poseidoniales archaeon
AATGGGAACGTTTGGCTGGTTTGACCTTCCCCGGTACGTATGCATTGATGGCTCGACGCTATTTCCACGAGTTTGACTCAACCCATGATGACTTGGTTCATGTCAGCGTGAAAAACCATCACCACGGGTCCATGAACCCACTTGCCCACATCCAAAAAGAAGTCAGTTTCGAAAAGGCAGCGGGCGGTTTCATGGTTGCTGACCCCCTCACGCTGTACGATTGCTGCCCAACCTCGGACGGTGCATCATGCGTCGTGTTGGCCGCCGACCACGTTGCGCGTCGGCTGACCGATACGCCGGTCTGGATTCGTGGTTCGGGGGCAGCATCTGACCGTCTTGCCCTTCATGACCGTCCTAGCATCACGCAGTTGAAAGCGACCCAATTGGCTTCGTCAAAGGCCTACTCCATGGCAGGCCTAGAGGCTAAACAGATTGACATGGCCGAAGTGCACGATTGCTTTACGATCGCTGAGGTCATAGCGACCGAAGATTTGGGATTCGCCCCACGAGGTGGAGGGGGTCAGTTTGCGAGAGAACAACTTGGTGCCCTCAACCATGGAAACACAACCGTCAACGCCAGCGGGGGCCTGAAATCCAAAGGTCATCCCCTCGGTGCGACGGGCACTGGACAAGTGGTTGAGGTGTTTAAGCAACTTCGGCATGAAGTCAAGGCGTCCCGTCAGGTGCGGGATGCTGAAACCGCCCTTACGCACAACGTAGGGGGTTCAGGTGCCACGTGCGCCGTTCATGTCTTTGGGAGGGACCGATGATGTCGGCGACGGTTTGGATGGGCTACCTCATCGATAACCACCCTGACTTCACGGTCATCCAGTCCCCCTTTGTTTTGGACGGGGTGCGGGTCTTTGGAGCGGACAGTGATGCGACCACGCTGGCCGTGGCGGTCCTCCTTCATCGCCTCCAAAGTGAACAGGTGAATTCCATTTCTGTTCCTGATGGTGTGGACGGTTTGAGCGTTCGGTTAGCCACGGGTGTTGCGATGCATGGTGAAGCGATGGACGGTGAGGCCGAGTGGGATGTTTTGATGAGCGACGAGGCGACGCTTGTGTTGGCACGAAACGGCGCTGAGGTGCACTTGACAACGATGGATGTGGAAATTGATGTCGATGCCAACTTTCACCATGCAATGGAACGCGCTTGGGAAAAGGAGTTATCTGACGCTCATGTAAGTCAAGGCGCCTATGTTTCTCGTGCTCAATACGAAGAAGCAGGCTCATCTCGTCTTTCACTCACGGGTCAGCTGGCCAACGATGGACCCGTTTGGCCACCGCGATTCAACCATGTTGTGGACGGTTCACCTGCCATCGAGCGAACACTTCAGCGAACGGGTAGCCTTCAGACGTGGACCACGCTTTCAGCCGCTGGTGCGCCATCTGAATTTTCGCTACGGGCCCCCCTTCTGGACGGCATCAGTACGGTGCTGCTCAAACTCGACGATGGACCAAGCGGCGTGTTTCTGACCGTGGACGATGAAGAAACGGTGTTTGCGATGGATTCAACCATGGAGTTGGTGGTTCGACGCCTGTATGCCCAAGAAGGATTCATACGCTACGGCTTGAAAGCACGCTCCGTTTCTGACTAACAAAGCATTCATAGAAAGCCAAGTTCACCCAACCAGCATGGCGGGTTTTGGTAATTTGAGAAAAGGCAGAGCGGATGCCAAGGACAACCTGAGTTTCAACGAAGGTGGAGATTGCCCCCGGTGCGGCGGTGAAGCCCAAGATTCCAGCATGGCAGGCTACCTCCACTGCCTATCTTGCGGACATGAATGGGCGGATCCAAACCACGAGGACAAACGCAAACGACCGGAACCTCCAACCCATCGCAGGGACGCTGAGATGATTCAACAATTCAAGGATGAAATGGCTTCTGGGGAACTCGCCAACGTCCTTGGAATTAATAAAAAACTCTCTGGAGAACAAGAACAGTCGCTCAAGCGGCTTGAAGACAAATGGATGTCTGGCATGCAGGGACACTACAACGCGGCTGCCGAGGAGCGAAAGCCGCTCATGATCAGCTTTGATGACGACGACAACATTCTTTCAACTGAAGTGGCCGCTATTACCATCGTTTCCAACGGTTTTGACGGAGGTGAAG
>CAXHCG010000258.1:0-2113 GCA_964014905.1 uncultured Candidatus Poseidoniales archaeon
CACTCGAACCTTCGTCGGCAGCGTCAGATGTGTATAAGAGACAGGTGTTGGACGTCCTTGAGGCATTGGGCATGCCCGGTTTTGAGAACAGAGGCGTCGCTCAATTGTCGGGGGGAGAGGCTCAGCGGGTCGCTTTTGGACGTGCTCTTCTGCAGTGTCCTGAACTCATCCTCTTGGACGAACCGTTTGCATCGGTTGACGTGAAGCGACGCTTGGAATTGACCACCATGACCCGAGCGCATCTCAAGAACCGAAACATCGCTGCGCTCCATGTCACCCACGACGTTGAGGAGGCGAAACTGCTTTCCGACCGCATGATTCATTGGACCGACCTCGTAACAACAGACCAAGAGGGCGGCGAAGATGACGAAGAATGACTGGCAGGTGATCGATCACTGGTGGCCTCAGCGGCACGAGTGGTCTCGCCTCAAGTACGCGAGTTTTTTGCTGTCGTTGTTCTTGCTCTTGGGTGCGCTTCCTTATGGCCTCATCAATCGTTTTTCGGCTTGGCGTGGTGTTAGCACGCTCAAGGTCGAGATACCGCTGGATTGGGAACTCCCGTTCGTGGCGTGGATGGTTATTCCTTACTACTCGTATTACCTGTATTTTCCAATCGCTGCATGGATTGGCGCTTCAGATAAACATCGCCAGCACGGTTTGCTCTTTTTTCAGCGACTCATCGCCGCTGCGTGGATTGCCTTCGCCTTGTTTCTCATCTTCCCGGTGGAAATTGAACTTCGCCCCCAAGCCTACGGGGCGGAGGGGTTGTTCGGTCTCATGATGACGGCGTTGCATGAAGCGGATACTCCGTACAATGCATGGCCTTCCATTCACGTCTTGTTGAGCATCTTGGTGGTGTTCTTTGTTCGATTTGTCGGCAAAGAAAACGGTACGTGGTCGATGCCGCTGGCCGTCGTGGTGTGGACCTCATGCCTTCTTTTGATCGCCTCAACGGCCCTCATCAAACAGCATTACGTGTTTGATGGGATCTCGGGCACCATCATCGCCTTGTGGCTGTGGTACAAATGGATACGGCCGGGACTCAACTAAAGAGGGCGTTGACCGTTTCAGGACTGGTCAAGTACACGGTGAGGCCAACACCGGCCATGATCATCATCCACGAGCCGATCATCTTGATATGACCCGTTGCTCTTCGCAAGAAGTTGATCATCACTTGACGACCCATGCCCACGAGCATGGTAACGGCAACCATGAGAATCAGGAGCCCTACCATCAACCCGGCGATGCCGAAACCGATGGCTGAGGTGCCGAGGGTGCTCAAGAACACCACGAATGGAAGCACGGCAGCGGCGGTGCAGTCAATGGAAGCCGCTGCGTAGCCGATGCCGTAGAGGTACATGTTGCGGCGGGGTGTGAAGGTCTCGTCGGCTTCCGTGGTGCTGTATTTGTCCACGAGGTTTTGCACGAAGCCCATCACGTGCGAAGTAATGCCAAGCAGCATCATCGAACCAAGAACGACCAGTAAGAGAGCGATGAAGATGGCGATGTAGTGGATGATACCGGATTTAGCGAAGGCTTCACCCATCAACAAAGCAACGATGCCGATGAGACCAAAGAAGGTCCACATGCCGAAGCCAGAGAGCACGCCGATGTTGAATGAACTGGGCATGTGTGTTTTGAGCTTCCCTTGCTCAATAAGTTCGTCTTCGCGGGCTCCCAAGGAAAGGTAGTAGGAGATGAACCCGGGCAGCACTGGGAACGCACACGGTGAGAAATACACCAAGATCGACAAAATAAGACCCAAGACAAAGACGGCGGTAAAGGAAGTCTCAGGCTCTTCCCATCCGATGCGGGAGTCAAACGTCTCGGAGATGTCCCCCGTAATGGCTGTCTCAAGAACACCGTCAAACTTCTTCCAACCATCGGCAGGGGTTCCTGTGGCTTGTTGGGCAATGATGTAGCCCTCTTCATCGAAAATGAGGACAACCGGTATCTGGCCAGCTCCACCCGTGGTGAACAAACGGACGGGGTCGGTGGTTGAACCGTCTTCAAGCACCGCTGCCTCGGTTGAACCGAAGCCGGTCGGGTAGCGAGGGACAGTGTATTCTCCACCGCTTTTATTGAGGTACTCCACCGATTCGATGTCCCAGGC
>CAXHCG010000259.1:0-2095 GCA_964014905.1 uncultured Candidatus Poseidoniales archaeon
CACTCAAGCCTCGGCCGGGCTGGAATCGCCGCCAATCACACCTGCTCGCTTGAACAAGAGGTAGATAACGGCCCCAATCGCCACGTTGAGGAAGATAAGGCTACCCATTCGAATGGCGTACCACGCGCCGGAATCAGCGAAGTTTTCGATGCCCATGACGGTTCTGGCGCCATCATCATCGTACCAGATTGAATCGATGAAGGAAAGAATGCTCGATTCCGTTCCAAAGAACGCTTCACCGGTCAATAGACCGGCAGCGACCATGAACGTGCTCAGAAGGATAAGCGCACGCTGCTTTTCAGCGACGGTTGTTCCCTCTTTTTCCTTGAGAGCGTCAATGCGTGGCTGGAGTTTCTTGTCCTCCCAACGGTCGCGTGCGACACCACCGATCAACATCGGCAACGTGTGAGGGACATCGAGGTACATACCGAGACCGAAGGAAGTGCCCATCCCGGTTGCCCACTCAACAAACATACCGAGAAGGAAACCAAGGGCAAGCAACGTCAAGTCGCCTTGACCCTCTGCGAAAATAACTGAAAAGGTTGCAAAGGCATTGGCTTGCGGTGCAATGAGTTGGATACGCCCCTCAGCGAGTTGGATGGAGAGGAAAATGGCCACACCGGCCCCGATGATGGCGCCTGGGACAACGCCCATGATGTTCCCCTTTGAAATGTGATAGGGGCGGTTTCCAATGTAGAGGCTGTTCTTGTAATCCCCGATGACGGTCCCTGACATGGAAATGGCTGAACCAAACACCGTGGTTCCAACGAGCCCGAGAAGGACGGCATCCTGTGTATTCAATTGAAGCAAATCTTGTGCGTTGAGGAAGACGCCCAACAGCATCAGCAACACGATGAACGAAGTCCCTGAGACTGGCTCAATTCCCGTTTCACCCATAACACGGACGGCAATGGCGCCAAGCATGAACGTGGTCAAGATGAGGACGCTGGCAAAGACCAGTGCCGACAAAGGAGAGAATCCACCGATGGAGAAGATGACAATCATGGCAAAGAACGTGATGCCCATGAAGATGGGAATGTGCTTGAGCGGCCACTCATACCAGCCTTTCCCTTCCATGTACTCTTGGCTTCCGCCGCCTTTGAACGCCGCTCCGATGTCGGTGAAAATATTGGCGAAGGTGCGCCACATCTTGGCCAACCCAAACATTCCTCCACCAACGATGGCACCAATGGCAATGGTTCGAACCGTTTTCGCAAAGATGACCATTTGGGCTGCGCCCGTTGAACTTGGATATTTAGCGGGGTTGAAGGCGTTCATGGTCGCGTGGTAGTCTTGCACCGGCACCGATGCCCCCAATTGGGCTTCGTAGACGGGGACGTTCAAACCGACAGCAAGCGGAACGAGGAACAGCCACCCAACCAACGTCCCGAGGTTGACCAAGAAAGCGACCCGAGCCTTCATGAACCAACCGATGGCAAACATGGAAGGTGTCAGAGCGACCCCAATGTAAGTGTAGGAAAATGGATTCCATGCGGTCTCTTCGGACCAGTGCGTGTACCCCAGTGAGACGCCATCTGAGGTCCCAGACGGTTGGTGGATTTTCCCATTGGAATAAAACGTAGCGAGGCCAAGGTCACCAAAGTGAAGTGACTCGGCAATGAAATCAAGAAGCGCTACTTTTCGGTCGTTGGCCCAAATAAGCGGGTACTCCACCAAGAACAGTCCAATCATTGTCACAACGGTCCACAAACCGATGGTTTTCAACGAATCACGGGCGTGTTCAACAGCACCCGTGCTGACATCGGATGAGATGTCGAGCATCTTCAACGTGGCTTCAAACCCAGGCAGTGGAAGCGGGTCTTCAACCAGCCAAACGCGACGGAAGATGATGAAATACATGACACCCAAGAATCCCGCGAACATGGAAGCCACAATCCCGATGAACGCCAGAGTGAACGCTTCTCCGTCTTCCAGCGTGACCAACGGGCCATCAGCTAACGCATAAGCCGGCTGACTTGCCAGAAGGAAAATAGCAGGGAACGTGAAAATGAATCCCGTAGAGGCGTGGGTGGCTCCGGTCGTTGCTGAGGTGGCAATGTTCACCTCTGAAGGCGACCACTTCAGCGCCATTCCC
>CAXHCG010000260.1:0-2069 GCA_964014905.1 uncultured Candidatus Poseidoniales archaeon
CACGCAAACACCACGTTTTAGAACTCCAAGTCCAAGGTCGGGTTGAACACATGCCAATTGACACCGTTGACATCTTTGGAAGCGATCAGGTGGGGATCCATCTTGCAAGCGTCGCCAAGGTGCTGTTCCACCCTCCTGAACTCCCTGAGCCGACGGTGGAAGCGTTCGAATCGGCCCTTGGACTTGAACTTCATCCGATCACCATCGGAGGTTCGAGTTTGGTTGGAGCGTTGGTTTGTGGAAACAGCCGGGGGATTGCCGTTGCCGACATTGCCAATGAAAGTGACATCGACCAGTTGACCGCCTTTGGTGACGTCGTGGTGATGGAAGGGGGTGTCAACACCGCAGGAAATCTCCTTGTGGCAAATGAAGACGGAGCCATCGCATCACCCAGCATTCCTCATGACGGTCTTGAAATTCTTGCCGAAGTCCTCGGCGTTGACGTGGCAGCAACAACCGTTGCTGGCCACGATGTTGTCGGGAGTTTGGCCGTTGCGAACGATAAGGGTGTCCTGCTTCACCCTGACGTCACACCGGACGAAGCTTTGCTGATCGAAGAAGTTCTTGGGGTCAAACCCATGGTCGGTACCGTGTCCTTTGGGTCCCCCTACGTTGGAGCCGGTGTTTGTGCGTCCAACACGGGAGCCATCAGCGGCACCCAAACCACCGGTCCAGAGTTGAATCGGATTGAAGACGCCCTGGGTTTCCTTTGAGGAGGCCCATCATTGGCGTGTGAAATGTTCAAAGGCTGATTTCTGCGGTTCTATGCCATGGGAGAAATGCTCTATCAAGGGAAAGTGAAGCAAGTTTGGTCAACCGACGATCCGGACGTCTATGAATTCCGGTTCACGAATCAGATTTCCGTCTTTGACCAAATTATTCCTTCGCTCATTCCACGCAAGGGCGAATCACTCAACCGAACCACGGCGCATTGGTTCAAACTCATTGAGGAAGCGGGTATCTGCAAAACCCACCTCATTGAGGTCAACGCCGCTGACCGTTGCTTGGTTCGAAAGGTGAAGGTCATCAAGGAACCCGGTGCTATTCCACGTGATATGGAGTGGGTGTTCGTCCCACTGGAAGTGATTGTCCGCCATTACCTCTCGGGCTCGGCATGGCGTCGTTTCCAGCGCGGTGAACTCTCTGCAGATGCCCTTGGTGTCGCAGAGGATTGCGAGTACGGTGTGAAACTTGCACAACCCTTTGTTGAAGTGACGACAAAGTTTGAGAAATTTGACCGTAATATCGGTCGAGCAGAAGCCTTGGAGATCTCCAACATCACTGAAGAGGAATACGAATCAATCGTTGCTGCTGCGCTTGCTGTCGACGAGATCATCGAACGAGAGGCTGCACGAAACGGACTCATTCACGTTGACGGAAAAAAGGAATTTGCCCTCGGTTCAAACCGAGAGGTTGTGTTGGTCGATACCTTTGGCACCCTCGACGAGGACAGGTGGTGGGACGCAGAAGCCTATGCCAACGGGGAGTGCATCGAGTTGTCCAAAGAATTCGTTCGCACGCACTACATTGGAACAGGTCATCAAGCAGAGCTGAAGACCGCTCGTGATGCAGGAGCCGATGAACCTCCTATTCCCGCCCTCCCTCAATCCGTGATTGACGAGACGGCGGCGCTCTACGCATCGATGTACGAGCGATTGACTTCCCAGAACTTCTGATCAACGATGCGTCCGTAGTGCGAGGCCAACGCCTCGTCGCTCGGCGGCCTTCAACAACGTTGTGAAGTGCTTTGCAACGTCGGCCACTCCACCGTCCAACGGCTCGTCGTAGGACGCCGTCCACACGCGTGTTGCGAAATTTTTTCGGAGTCCTTGGACCTCTCCAGCGCTCAAAAACCCGTGAATCTGCATGCCACCAAAACCATCCTCGAAACTGCGGTGCCCGCGGTGTTGTTCTTCGCACCCATGGGCGATGTGCTGGAGACGGTCAATGAGCTCGTCGTAGGTGCTTTGACCGTCATGTTCGGTGATGCTACGGTTGGGCCGAATGTATTCCAAGAGATAGCCGAGAGCCGACCCGTCTCCAAACGGAAAACGACCAAAACGCTCTCG
>CAXHCG010000261.1:0-2048 GCA_964014905.1 uncultured Candidatus Poseidoniales archaeon
TCGGCCGTGAGCACCCACCCTCCTGGCGAGGTTGCGGAGTTGCCCGAAGGCTCAGACTGCGGCGCGATGGCTCCACGACGCGTGTCGACCTTCAGGTCGGAATGGCTCCTATAGGCCTGGTAATGCTCGTGCCTTCCCTCTTCCGGGACGTGCTCGTGCGTGAGCTCTGCAAAATTGCGTCTTTGCAGGTAAGCCTTGACGGCGTCGGGCACCTCATTCTCTGGGGTGTAGGCGCTGACGAGCTCGTCCTCGTGCACCGCCCTGCGTTGCCCTCCGTGCCGCCAGGACACGATGTAGACTGGCGGGACGTTCCTTCCGTGATCCCAGTCCACCCGGTGGACCTGTGCTGGCCCCCGGCGCCTGATCAAGGCCCTTGGGGACTCCAATATCTGCGGCATCGGGACCTCGTCCGTGCCGTCCCCGGATTCTCGATATGGGATCAACTGGTCCCTGTTGAACGTATGCGTCTGGTTCGGCCCATCCCGTTGCAGTTTATACACGGGATGTCTGGCTTCCAGTATCTCGAAGGGGCCATACGCTCGCGTTAGTAGCTTCTCTGCTACTCCCCTCCGTTGTGCGCGTACGAGCACTCTCTGGCCCACTTGCAAAGGCGGACTTTTGCTCGGCGCGTACCGTTTTCTCATTGCCTCTTGTCTGGCCTCCATCGTCCGGAAGGCTACTGTATAGGCTCGCTCGAGGATTTTTGCTTGTCTCTCGAGGTATGTCCGCTCGTCCTCCGCCGGTTCGTCGCGCTCCCGCACAATTTCATGGAAGGGATGCGTCGGTTCGTGCCCGGTGGCGAGCATGTAGGGGGATACCCCCGTGCTACTGTGCGGATACGAGTTCATCACCCTCTCCACGGTGGGGATGAGCTCCAGCCAGGTCGGGACTTCCACCCGCGGGTGCCGGTTGCTCGACTCCTCTACAGGGGCCAGTTCGCCCCTCAACGTTTCCAATACACTTTGGATGGCGCGCTCCGTGGCCCCGTCGGTTTGGGGTCTGTACGCCACAGTTTTCTTCGACTTCAAGCCTTCCCTCTTCACCAGGAGCTGGAAGGCCCGTCCCACGTACCGCTTGTCTCTGTCGCTGTAAACCTCCTCGAGGTTCGGCCACAGAGGGAGGACTTCAGTCTCGAAAATGCAAGCTAGATTTTCGGAAGTCAATCCCTCCTTCTTCGTGGGAAGTAATTTCACGAGCTTGGACATTCGGTCTCGAATGACGAGGAGCATATCGCACGTCACGTCACGTCCTGCCCACTTGCCCTTCGCTGCGGGCAGCTCGAGTAGATCCATCGATACCGATACTCCTGCCTTCCGCGGGTACGGCGTAGGCCTTAATTGATCCGCCCTGCGAGCTCGGTTGTTCTTCGATATCTGGCATCTGGGACAAGACGCGGCGTAATCCTTAACGGCCGCTTCCATCCCTTTCCAGGTTACCACTTCTCTGAGGACATCGTAGCATGCTTGTCCGCCTCGGTGTCCCCACTCATGCACCGCCTGCATCACAGCGTGCCTGAGCTCTCTCGCGGGCGCGCTGGCTCCCTCAGGTATTTTCCAGCGGCCCTTCTCGTCCTTGTACAGCTTAACGCCGTCCAATGTCTTGGCTACCACTCCCTTTCCCCCTCCAACCGCCGTCTCGCAGGTCGCGGAGAAATCTGCCTCCTCTTGCATCGCGCTCCGAAGGCGGTTAACAAAGTCCGTGACGGTTCCTGAGAAACCTGTCAGCGGCTGAATGCCACCCCCCGCCTGTATAAGGAGGAAGTTGGAATCCACTCCGTCCGTGAGGATGGCCTTCCGGGTCCAGGCTGCCTGGATCCAATGGGCCATGCATGGTGGTACCCAAATGTTCCCGAGCAAGCGCTGACGATCTTTGTCAGCTATCTGCTCGCCCTTAATCTTGATGTCTGTGTCTCCGGGGTCAAGTCCTGAGAGAGCTTCTTGGAGCTCCCAGTCCTCACTCGCCCTTTTCGTCACCCCTGTCCGGTCCACGTAGTCGTTGAGACCGTCGAGGTGTATCTTCGACTTCGCCCACGCCATGTTGGTGGCTGC
>CAXHCG010000262.1:0-2044 GCA_964014905.1 uncultured Candidatus Poseidoniales archaeon
ACACTCGAACCTTCGTCGGCAGCGTCAGATGTGTATAAGAGACAGTTCTGAGAGAGGGACAAGATTGCCCACGTCATCACGGTAAAGCCGTGGGAAACAGCCGTGAAGTTTGACCCCTTGGGGACGTCGTATCGGATGACGGTTGGAACTTCCAAGACCCGGAGTTGTTTTTCATGGGCGTCTTCGAGCATCTCCAGGGAAAGTTCCATTCCTTCTGAGTCAAACCGGAGGCGTTCAAGAGCGGTGCGTGAAAAAGCTCTAAATCCTGATTGTGTGTCTTTGATGCCGAGGTCGCTCGAGAGGTTTGAGGCAGCGGTGATGACCTTGATTCCCAACCTTCGGTAGGCGGGCATGTCCGTTCCACCCCCGCCGTCAACAAAACGTGACCCAATGGCAAAATCAGCCTCGCCATCCAAGATCGGTTTCAGGAGTTTTGGAATGTCCCGCGTCTCATGTTGCCCGTCAGAATCAAGCAGAACCAAGGCATCAACCTCGAGTTCACTCGCTCTGAGGAAGAGGGTTTTCAGGGCGCCGCCGTAGCCTCGATTGACACGGTGGCGAATGACGGTTGCGCCGCAAGCTTCGGCGATTCGTGCGCTTGCATCCGACGAACCATCATCAACGCAAATCACCTCATCGACGTACCGAAGGGCTCGAGTTACGACCGAACCAATGGTCTCCTCCTCGTTGTACATTGGCATGCCTGCGACGATGTGCGGTTTGCTCGCACGGGGCATGTCGTCCTCTTGAGGCACACTTTCCCGTCCAACAGGAACTATATATGGATATTTAAAAAACCACGGAAAATGGGGAGATTGGCCGTTCGAACAACCTTGGTCATTCGAGCAGCGGTGTACTTCTCAGAGAGAAGGAATTCACAAACTCGGCTCCGAGCCTCAGTCGTGAAGTTGGGTGACGGTGGTCACAGCACGCTCTCCGGAGAGCACTTTTTGCAAGGCCGCCATCGAGATGACCAGTGGGACATAGGATTGTCCATCGCTGGTCATGTAGGTGCTGCAATCCGCGAAGGCTGCGGTGTTGACGGAGAGTTTGAGTGCCCCACCGGCATTGCTTCGACGAACGTAGCCCACCAAGATGTTGTTCTCCAGCACCTCTGGTGTCTTCTTTGATTCATTTTTTGTCATGTATTCACCTCCTCTGTGGCTTGATTCCCCAGGCGATGAACGACACCCCTCAACGATTATCAAAGACTCCGGTTGGTCGGATGGGGTGACCATTTGCCTTATACGAACGCTTTTGCTCGTCGTTTCATGCGAGCCTTGGTTACGGGTGGGGCCGGATTCATCGGTTCACACCTCATTGACCGCCTGATTGAACGAGGCGATAAGGTGGTTGTGATCGACAATCTATCAAGCGGCCACGCCTCGTTCATTCAGGCGCACCTTGATTCAGGAGATGCCGTGATGGTCGAAGGAGATATCTGCCGACCGGATGACGTGGGAAAAGCCATGGCGATGGACATCGATTGTGTGTTTCATCTTGCGGCCAATCCAGATATCCGCCTCGGCACACGAATCACCGATACCGATCTCAAGCAAGGGACCGTGGCCACCTACAACATCCTCGAGGCCATGCGAAACCACGGGGTGAAAAACATCGCCTTCGCTTCGAGTTCAGTCGTGTATGGCGAAGATGCCCCCCTTCCCACACCTGAAACGCACGGACCGTGCATGCCAATTTCCCTCTACGGAGCGAGCAAGCAAGCCGGTGAGGGGCTGATCAGCAGTTGGGTTGGCACCTTTGGGTTGCAAGCGTGGATTTTCCGTTTTGCTAACATCATCGGTGCCCGCGGAACCCACGGCGTGATTTTTGACTTCATCCACAAACTGAAGAACGACCCAACACGGTTGGAAGTTCTTGGAAACGGCCTCCAAGAAAAATCGTACATGGAGGTCGGTGATTGCGTCAACGGTATTCTTCACGTGATGAACCAATCCAACGAGTCACTGAATCTTTACAACCTTGGAAGCCACGACACCGCATCCGTGCGTCGGATTGCTGAAATTGTGGTGGAGGTGACGGG
>CAXHCG010000263.1:0-1996 GCA_964014905.1 uncultured Candidatus Poseidoniales archaeon
ACGGCCGTTGCGGTGTCTGCTGGATATTACCACACCTGCGCCATCCTTGACAACGGCGACGCGAAGTGTTGGGGACTGGACTCCAAAGGACAGTTGGGCGATGGTGGAAGCTCGAATCAGCAATCTCCAGTTGCAGTTTCCGGCAGCGACACCTGGGACTCCAGTACTGGAGTGAACAGTAATTCTGGCTCAAATACCAATACACTCGCTTCAAGCGCCGATGGTGCGGAACTCACCGTCGGCCTGGCCATGACCAACATCACGTTTGGAACAAGCAGTGCGAGTTCATCTTCGCTTGCCCTAGGATTCAATCATGCCTGTGGCCTCTTGGACAACGGATCGGTCAAGTGTTGGGGTGTATACTCTTACGGCCGTCTTGGCAACTTCGCGACCCAAAACATTGGCGATAATGCTGGTGAAATGGGCGATGCTCTTGCGGTCACAAACCTCGGTACGGGGCGTACGGCCACATCGATATCAGCTGGTCTCGAACAAAACTCCCCACACACATGTGCAGTTCTTGACAATGGGTCGGTGAAGTGTTGGGGCAGGAACGGCAACGGGCAGTTGGGCATTGGAAACACCATGACCATGGGTGATGCGGCAGGTGAGATGGGTGACAACCTCTCAGCGGTTGATCTTGGTACAGGTCGAACTGCGGTTGATGTTTCAGTTGGCGATCGCTATTCATGCGCCCTCTTGGACAACGGGCAGGTCAAGTGCTGGGGCGATAACAGCCACGGCCAGTTGGGCATTGGGAACACCACGGCCATGGGTAAAGCGGCAGGTGAGATGGGTGACAACCTTTCAGCGGTTGACCTCGGTACAGGACGAACCGCCGTTGGCATTGCAACTGGATACGACCACGCCTGTGCAATTTTGGACAACGGGCTGGTCAAGTGCTGGGGCGCTAACGACCACGGCCGATTGGGAATTGGAAGCACCACGAACATGGGTAGCGCGGCAGGTGAGATGGGCGACAATTTGTCCTACACTTCTCTTGGAACAGGCCTCACCCCCGTTCACATCGACGCAGGCAACGGACACACATGTGCCATTTTTGACAACGGTTCAGTAAAGTGCTGGGGCTTTAATCAATACGGGAATCTTGGTCTTGGGAGCACCTCGCACCAAGGAGATGACTCCAGCGAAATGGGTGATAACCTTTCCTTCGTCGATCTCGGCACGGGCCGAACTGCCGTTGATTTGTCGGCCACGACTCAATCGGTTTGCGCCATTCTTGACGACGGCTCAGTCAAATGCTGGGGCCGTAACAATCACGGGCAACTCGGTATCGGGACCACAGCGACCATAGGTGATGGACCAAACGAAATGGGCGACAACCTCGTTGCAGCCAATCTCGGAACAGGTGTCAAAGCGCTCGCTGTTGGAAGCGGCCATTCCCATGTTTGCGCCATCATTGACAACGGTTCACTCAAATGTTGGGGAAGCAATGGAAATTCAGACAATGGAGGCTGGCTTGGCAACGGAGATCTTAGCCAACGAGGCAAAACCGCTAATCAAATGGGCGACAATCTCCCCTTCGTCGACCTCGGTACTGGCGCCTCAATGGCGATGTCAGTATTCACTTCGTGCACGTCCTCACCGAACCTTCCACTAGGACTCTCGATGAACAACTGCACCATCAGCGGTACACCCACTGTAGATTCGGTCAATCAAACATACAACATCACGGGAGTTCGGGATGGCGTTACCTATCAGACGAGCATCTATCTCTCTGCATCCTACCTCGAACTCACACCGAGCATCGCAGGTGCACACCTCTACCTCGATGAGCCCATGACCAACATCACCTTCCAGTACAACGCCAGTGCGGCAAACGGCTCAGGCAGCGGCTCTTCGAGTTCCTCTTCCTTTGCTTATGCGAACAACAAGCTGTCTGCTGGGGCATACCACTCCTGCGCCATCCTTGACAACGGTGACCTGAAGTGTTGGGGATACGACAACTACGGACAGTTGGGCGATGGTGGAACCA
>CAXHCG010000264.1:0-1992 GCA_964014905.1 uncultured Candidatus Poseidoniales archaeon
CGCGATTATCAGCGGTCTCGTGGGCTCGGAGATGTGTATAAGAGACAGGTCGAATGGCCGAACGCGCATGGCCGGTTCGTGCTCTCAGGCAGATTGTACGGGGAAAATTTCGAAGATCATCGGATAAGAACGCCACAGGTTAGCACCGAATTGATTTAATAGAAATGTTAGGTGGCTCTCTTTACCTAGGGCTCGTGGTCTAGGGGTTTATGACGTTGCCTTGACATGGCAAAGATCGAGAGTTCGATTCTCTCCGAGCCCACCATTGAATTTGTGTTATTCCGAAGGGCATAGGGCATAATATTAATTGTTTTTGAAATTATATGAAATCAATCTTCATCATCGGAAAGAACCTCTGCGTTTGGCAACTGGAGTTTTGCCAAAGGGGCATCGTCCGATTCGTCGAATGTAAAGTCGGTCGATCCTCCATCCCATGACCGAACGTCATCGGATTCATCGAATGACTCATCAGGAATCGAGGCGTTCGGTCCAACTGAATAGACCGATGGATCCAACACAGCTTGTGATTCAATTTGTTCACGTTGTTCAGCCGGTGGTGGTGCCTCGCGCTCTTCCATGATGCCTCCTGCGTGGAAGGTTCCACACTCGGAGCATCGGTACATCCCCTTGCGGTCAAAACAACCACAAACAGGACAGACAGCCAGTCCCATTAGTTGTTGAAGTGGATCTTTTTTGTCCATGGACTCACTCTACGAACATGTCTTCCTGGTAGCCAGTGATGTGGTCGCCTGTTCCATCTTCTTCAATGGTCACAGTCCCCTCATCGTCATCAAATTCAATGATTTTCCCGAACACTTCTTCGTCATCGAACACAAGGCCGATGTGCGATCCAATGTCGATTCCTTCGTCGTCGTCATCGTCATCATCCTCGTCGTCATCATCGTGATCATCATCGTCGTCGTCGTCATCATCGTGATCATCATCATCGTCGTCGTCGTCATCATCGTCGTGATCATCATCGTCGTCCTCGTCGTCATCATCCTCGTGTTCGTCCGCATCTGCGGCATCAGACTTATCCCCTTCAAATTCCTTCATGGCTTTTACGCGAGCCCGCCACTCTGGCACCTTGATGAAGTGGATAAACAACGATCCAATGATGCCCCCAATGGCCAGTATAAGGACCAGCACTCCGTCTGAATAGAAGTCCTTCGGCATCGATGTTGCTCCATTTTCACCAGCAAGTGGTGTCAACGAATTTGAGCAGCCCCCCTCTTGGTATTTCTCGTCGCACGGGTAGATGTCGCCAGCTTCCACACCACTTGGTATCACTCCACCCTCGATTGGGGCGTAAGCAATTGGCCCACCTGAACCATCAACAGGTCCGACAAGTGCGTTGACGAGAACCAGGGCAATCAGGATACCAAATCCAACGTGAATTATCGGCCAAACGTTGTCGACCCACGTTTTTGACATCATGCGCACCTGCCATTTGCTGGGGAATTCTTTGTCCAAGTCATGTGTTTCAACGGCTTCCTCATGATCTTCTAGATCTTCCATTGATTCAATGAATTCAGTGATATCAATCATTCCATCTCCGTCCCCATCAACCCCTTCCATGATCGATTCGACATCCTCAATGTGCAATACATCGCTGTATTTTTCGTTAAGCGTGCTGCGAAGCTCCGCCAGTGAAATCATGCCGTTTCCATCAGCATCCAATTCGTTGAACATGCGCTGCGCGGATATCTCGCGTTCATCCATCATGTCCGCAAGCGCTGCGAGTGGATGCTTGTTGAACGTGAGCGCTTCGTCATCGTGGTGCTCCTCATGTTCGGCCCCTTCATCATCATCGTCGTCATCGTCTTCAAGGTCAAAATCCTCGTCATCGATATCGGCCAAACCGTGTGATTCATCTGCAGGGTGTTCTTCCAAAACCTCTTCATCAAGCGTGTCATGGTCAGCGTCTTCGCTTTCGATGTCCTCTATCTGTTCAACTGGTTCATCTTCATTGACTTCATCATCGGATGCGAG
>CAXHCG010000265.1:0-1989 GCA_964014905.1 uncultured Candidatus Poseidoniales archaeon
TGTTGGATGCGGCTGCTACGACGCTGGACTCTTCAAGGCAGAAAGGTATGAGGTAATGCGTTCCATCCACGACAAAGTTGGTCGCAACACCAACGGGCAGCGACATCGTTCCGATAACATTCTCAATCATTCGATCAGCGGACGTTTCATCCAATTCGCCATGCGCCGCAAGGGCCTGAACGTGTTCATCACTGAGTTGAGCTGCCTTCGCGACCAGTGCGCGTCGTTCTTCGACGTTGAGTTTGTACAAACCCTTCACGCGACTGTTGTCGACCGGCACCCTGCTCCCTCAGTCCTACGGGGGGGTATTCTTTCCTTGAATCAATCGCTGGTTCGGGTTGACTTAACAGCAGAATTAACGGGTTTAACGTATTGATTAACGCGTTAATTAGGCGTTAATTGGGCGTTAAAAAAGACCGAGTCAGGTACTCCGTCGCTCGTCTAACGCTTCGTAACGCCATGTTTTCTCCAACCAAATCTGTCAAACATGATATACTTGGACAGTGTTGTTGGTCCATGGTTCGGGAAACGCACGCTTACGGGCTACCTATTCTGGATGAGAACCCATTTTCGATTCGCCCACTTGAAGCAGGGGAATCTGGGAAGTTGATTGGCCGAGAAAGCGTCTTCAACCGACTTCAGAGTTTTCTGAGGCTTCGGTCCGCCCGGAGAATCATGCTGTTGGGTCCATTGGGGTCGGGGCGTACTTCACTTGTCCGCTGCCTCAAGCCTTACGCTGGGGCATCGGCCACCATTGACCACTTGCCGGCTCAATCCCCAGCAACATCGCTGCTCAGCATGTGTTATCGTCAGATGATCGGAGGCGAACCCCCTCTTGACCGAATGGAACTGGTCAATGATTTGGTCAACGAGATGTACAGTTTCAACGACAAACTTCCGATGATTGTCATCGATGTTCCGGCGAGCGACTTGTCGGTCCTCGAAGTGGCTTTGAGGGACGCCCATTCTTCCTTGGAACGCTTGAATGCCCTCTTGGTGCTTGTCTGCGACGTGAAAGAACGGCACCACCTTCCTTCAACGGTCGTTGAAGGCTTTGAGCAGCACCGCCTCTCTCCTTTTTCTGCCGGCGATGTCATGACGCTGGTCCGTCAACGCTTGGCCTCGGTTGGCGTGGTGGACAGCGACTTTTCAATGCAAGATGCGACGGCTCTGCTCGATGATTGCGATGGCTACCCTGCCTCGGTCATCACGCTCCTGCGTGATGCAGTGGACAGCATCCGTATGCGACAATCCCAGGGTGCGCCGATGGCATTTATCGACACCTCGGCAAAAATCCAACCGCGGGATGACTCGCCATCGCTCAACCGATTGATGGGCAAAAGTTTGGACGAGGTTGAGCCCGAGGACCACGTCTCTGCCACCCCCCAAACCATGGAGTCTAACACGCAAACAGAGACGCCGAAGTCTGAAGTGATTGATGCTTCGATGCCGTGGAATCAACGCTCGGACCTCCTTGAACAACCCCTCCCGGGGTTTGACGAAGGTGAGCAACTCCTCCCCATTGGTTTCGAGTTGGACATGGACAAATTGATGCAGGCTCAAGGCAGGGATGAACCGCTTCAAACTCCTCCTTTCACCACACCAATCATTGATGCAGATTCGGCGTTTGCGGGGCCCTCTACGCCTGTAAAAGGGATGTTCAAGAACTTGGCCCTTCGTAATAAAGATGCAAACGTTGCGAAGGGGCTGACTGTGGATGATGTGCAGCATTCCGAAAATGAACTGGTCGACGCCTCGGATCAACATCAGTATTGGGTAAACGAGGCCTTGATGCCCACCGCTCCAGAGCAACCAATCTCAGAAGAGGAGTCAACCATGTTGCTTCATGATGAGGTTGGTTTCGTGGACGATTTCGTTCACGCAGAGATGGATGACCTTGACGCCGTCAACCAACCAACCACCCAGAAGCGCATCGCTGATTCGGTGCCGAACCACGCCATGATTGAAGCCTTTAACGGATTCATGGCC
>CAXHCG010000266.1:0-1968 GCA_964014905.1 uncultured Candidatus Poseidoniales archaeon
GATTATCAGCGGTCTCGTGGGCTCGGAGATGTGTATAAGAGACAGGGGACATTTTGCTCCAAAACACCCCGACGCAACCCGCAACTCGGAAGGTGTAATCGTCGAGTTCCTTGTCCGTTGGCAAGGCGGAAATGTTGCCCCCCTCGTTGGCGGTGCCGAACCGTTCAAGATCCAACAATTGGCCGCCGACGATGATGTCGAGGCACTCGAGAATTCGTTCCCGGTCGCCATCGTTGTAGACGTCAAGCCCCTTGACCACAAGGGGTACATTCCTGAGCAGCTCGGCTTCATGTTCGTTGGATTGAAGTTTCGCAAGTTCTGAGAAGTCAGGAAGTGTTCCTTGACGACCCTGGACGACCTCGTTGTAGGATTGCAGATGGTGAATGAGCACGGCCGTCTCACCTACCTTCGTATCGGCGATGGTGTCTGCGACCCTTGCGAGTAAATAGAGGAGGCCGATTTGACCCCGTGTCTTTTTTGGGAGGTACTTGAGGGTTGGATAAAAGGAACGTGAGGTTGTTTCGAGCAAGTTGTCAATCTTCTCATCAATCAACACCGACATCGCCGTCCCTCCAAACACCCGGAACTTTGGCGAAGTCATGAAGATATGGTAGGCCACGCACCGTGAAGCGAATGAAATCGCTGCAGGAATGAGTCAACGATGGGAATCTCGTCGCAACCCTTTAGGAAGGGTGGCATAAGCAACCTTTGGAAGGGGAGGACCATGAACTGCAATTCCTGCGACGCCCAGATTCCTACTGACAGTATGTTCTGCCCTGAATGCGGTGCTCGACAAGATGTTTCCGTTTCAAGCGGTTTTGCTCCCAACCCCCAACCCAGCATTCCAACGTTCCCACCTCAGCAACGAACGTTTGATCCCGTGTCCGGGCAAGGACAACGCATGCAACAGGAAAGCAACCTGAACCAGATGGGGCAAGTTCAACCCGATATGCTTCAAGGCATGGCGCAAGGGATTAATCAACAACAAAACCTTCCTCCCGGGACATACCCTCAGCAACCAATTCAAGGCCAATACCCCCCGAATCAATACCAGCCTCAGCAGGGAAACGTTGTGCCAAATGCTCCTCATCCTCCTCGAAATGACATGCCGAGCCTTCAGCGTGGGCCCTCCATTGCCAGTGGTGCACCTCCGAATGCCGGCAACGTCTCTCCCTTGGCTGCGGGTGGCACAAAAATAGCACACAACCCTGCCAATTCCCCAACGGATGCCATGGTCAATCGCCTCGCCGAAGCAGAGCGGGCCGTCAAAGATGAACGACGAAATCAGTGGTTATCGATGAATCAATCCCCAGCATCCTCGGTGTTGGCCAATCTTGGCGGAGGTGAACTACCATCTCATCTTCGCGGTGGGGCCGAAGGTGGTAATGCAGCGGCTGAGATCATGGCTGGAACCATGAACACACCTCAGGCATCCGTTCCCAACGATGCGCTGCTCCGCCGCATTTCAGAGGTTGCCGTCAGGCGTGTTGCTCGAAAGCGTGGTGTGGCGGTTGAAGCCCCTCAAACCAAACTTGAAGACGACCAGTTTATGGTGAACATAACCTACATTGATGACGGACGGGTTTTGGACACGCCAGAGGATTTGACGCAGGCGTTTGAACACGCCATTCAAACCGAACTTGCTCTGAAAGGATACGACCTCTCATGCGCCATCACCATGTTCCGTTCCAAGGACGGTGCAACGGAGAAACTCGGCGAGGAAGAGAGCAAAGAAGACATGTTTGCTTGTGAAATATGCGATGGCTTGGTCAAAGAAAGCGATAGTGTGTGCCCTCATTGCGGAGCAGTTTTTGAAGAGGACGAAGAAGAGACTGCTCCTTCAACACCCACGCGCCCAGGTCCTCCCGGCCCAAGCAAGGGCGGTCCACCCGGACCCAGCAAACGCGGCCCCCCCGGTGGTCCGAAGAAGAGCGGTCCTCCCGGCGGTCCGAAGAAGAGCGGTCCTCC
>CAXHCG010000267.1:0-1962 GCA_964014905.1 uncultured Candidatus Poseidoniales archaeon
ACACTCGAACCTTCGTCGGCAGCGTCAGATGTGTATAAGAGACAGTCATGTACCCTAAGCCTGATTGGTAATATCCGTTTAATTCACTTTGAACCGTTAGACCACGACGTTGGTAAAACCTCTGAGCCCCTGTGTTGTTGGCTTTTACTTCAAGCTGAACCTGACGAAACCCTTTCTTCCAAACCTCTTTGTTGAAGCGATTCCATGCTTCGGTACCGTGGTCGCTTCCCTGGTGCTCGGCAGCGATAACAAAGGCGGCCACGCGAACAATGTTGTCCTTGAAGGGTGTTCCAAAAAAAACCCCCTGAATCGTGCGGGGAGGCTCTTGCTCGAGGTCCACCAGTACAAGGTTGGCGTCCCACACCGGGATTGGGAGGTGCCGCACCGAGGCCTCTGCATACCGTTCTCCGGTTTCGTTGAGGAAGAGGTCAATTACGTCTTGAACGGCTTCAGATGTGTAATCGAGGAGGCTTCCCCCTTGAATCCAAGCCAATGATGGCACGCATCTCACTCCTTTCCCGTCATGGTTCGAGGCCGTTTTTTCCGTCGTTGCTTGGGCGGTCGTTTTTGTGAGGGACTGAATTTCCTTGGAGTTGCTTCATGATCACTTTCGCTGAGTTCGGTCAGTCCGCCATGTTCCAACATGGATGCAAATTCCTCCATGCTGAGAGCGTCACCGGCCAGCAGGCGTTCACTCAATTCCGGGATTGATGGGGGGATGGCGTCCTCGGTGCCAATTTTGTTCCGTTTGAGAAATGCGCGCAACCTTCCAGCTTCTTTTCGAAGTCCTTTTGACAAATCCCTGGTTCTTGAGATGACTTGAGCGTATTTTCGGTCGTTTTTGTTCACGCTTTTGACCGATTCCAACAGGGTTCGTCGCGCCCGATTTAGGTCGTCAACGACCGATTTTTGTTCATGGTAGATTTGCAACATGGCTTGCAGTTCAAAAAATCGAGAAAACATCTCCATTTCACTGGCCAGTGTTGGTGATTCGTGTGGATTACTTGAGGTGGTCAGTTTGTCGAAAAACTCCGAAATCGTGTTGCTTACACGGTGGCGAGGAACGCTCAGTCGCTGAACCAACTGATCCCGTTCAACCAGGCATGCATCAAACTGAATTTTCTGTTCAACGGTAAGGCTGATGAGGTCCTCGGCGTGTTCTGAATCTCCGATTGGCGGTGATGGGCCTTTGTTGACGGCAAATCGGATGGCCTCTGAATGGATTTTCTTTTTTATTTGGAGTTCGATAAGTTTCGCATCTGTAGCGTTCACTTTTTCCAAGACTTGGCTGTACATGGCTTCAACTTCAGCGATCTCAAGTCCAACAAGGTCTTGGTACATGGAAGCGGTTCGTCGAGTCATTGTTCCTCCCCCATGACCGGTTGCTGCTTTGATTTTGCATAACTTGAATCACCTCCGGAAGCAAGGCGTTTTGCATCTTCAAGCAAATGCCCCCAATCTCCATCGGACATCTTGGTCCAAAACTCAATCGATTCATCGCAATCGTTCATGCTGTTTTTCAACGTCTGAAGACGCGAGGTTGTCCGTCGCCGAAAGGATTCATGTTCATCGTAGATGTTTCGGGCTTTGTTCAACGCCGCTTGATGCGCTGGAGAATTACGGTCCAATGATTCGAGTGCCAAGAGGGCTTCCTTCGCTTCTTTGGCGAGTTTGTAGGCCCGATTGTTCTCTTCTGTTCGTTGACGAAGGGCATCCGGCAGGTTTGATGCCATGGATTGTCTCCGCTGCAAGATGGCCTTGACCATTTTCTCGGGCGTGATGGACAACAACTCCTCCGCCTGCATTGGTTTGGGGTGTTCATTCAACGTAAAAGAAACAACCCCTCGGACCTCTTACCTGCGAGAAGGTGAAGAACCACTTTCTCCACGCTCATTCATGCAGGGCGACGTGGCTGGACCTGTCTCTTATACACATCTCCGAGCCCACGAGACCGCTGATAAT
>CAXHCG010000268.1:0-1957 GCA_964014905.1 uncultured Candidatus Poseidoniales archaeon
CGGAGATGTGTATAAGAGACAGGTGTTGTAGAGAGTAGCGCGACTGACGCTATGCCCTTGCGCGGTCATGTGTGCTAGCAACGCATCGATGTCGAAATGTCCCTCATACTCGTAGATTTCACCAAGTATAGCAAAGCGCTCAGGGGTCTTGCGGTGATTATTTTGCTCGAGGTAAGCCTCAAAGAGTTCGAGAACTTGCTGCTTAACTTCAGGTGTGCTCATGGATTCAGCGAAGTTAGGTAAAGCAGTTCAAGATTCGCGCAGGTGCTCCAAGAGCTGCCCAAGACTGGCCTCAATGCTCGTTCCGGTCGTATCGATGTCAATGTAACGTTCGGTGGGCGCCTCGTAATCGCTGGCGTGTTTCGCCTCCCGTCCGCGGGCGTCCGTCGTGTGGACATAAATCTCGGTCAATCCAGTTGCCGCCTTGAATTCTTCGCGCAAGTTTCGGTAGGGCGCCACCAACGAAACCACCACAACACGATCTTGGTTGTGGAGATAATGTGCAATGGTTTGAGCCCTGCGGATGTTGGCTTCTCGTCCAGCTCGGCTGTAATCTGCGTTCGATGTCAGTGCGCGTAAGTCGTCGCCGTCGACGTGAAACGGCTCGATGCCTTGGTCGTTTAAGTGAGCGATGAGCGCCTTCGCCAGAGTTGTTTTTCCATGGCCGGGTTGTCCTGTGAACCAGTATATCATGATTGCAAGGGCTTAACTTATGAATCCCGCGGCAACCGTTAGGTTGCTGTTGGGATCGATGAGGACAAAGGATCCGGTGGTGCGATTACGGCGGTAATCGTCTACGAGAAGGGGGGAGGCGGTGCGCAACTTGATGCGTGCGATGTCATTCATTCCAATGTTTCTGTCGCTCTCATCGCGGTGCAGGGTGTTGATGTCCATTTTATAGAGGACTTCTCGGATCATCGATTTGACTTCGGAAGTGCCGTGGCGAACGATGTAGCGTTTGGCCGGATTGAGCGACTCATCTCCCATCCAGCAAATTTGCGCATCGAGTTCTTGTACGCTCTCCGGCTGGTTGTTTTCCCGAACGATCATGTCTCCCCGTGACAAGTCGATGTCGTCGGACAATGTTATGGTGACACTTTGAGGCGGATAGGCCTGCGCGACAGATTTATCACCGATAAAAATCTCCTTGACGTGTGATTTCATGCCGCTGGGCAAGGCCACAACCTCGTCGCCTACTTTGAATACGCCCGAAGCGATTCGTCCGGCATAACCACGGAAATCGCGTGACTCATCCAGTTGCGGTCGGATGACGTATTGAACCGGGAACCGGCAATCTTGCAAGTTGCGGTCGCTTCCCACGTGCACGTCTTCGAGGTGTTGGAGCAATGTGCCACCATTGTACCAAGGCATGTTTGCAGAAGCGTCCACCACATTGTCCCCCAACAGGGCGCTAATCGGAATGAATTTGATGTCTGGCACGTCGAGCCTGGAAGAGAAATTCCGGAAAGCTCGGATGATTTCGTTGTACCGGTCTTCGGCGAATTCGGCCAGATCCATCTTATTCACGCAAACCACGAGGTGCTTAATGCCCAACAACGAGGCGATGAAGCTGTGCCGGTGGGTTTGTTCCATCATGCCGTGGCGGGCATCGATCAAGATGATGGCTAGGTCGGCAGTTGAGGCTCCCGTGACCATGTTGCGCGTGTATTGCACGTGGCCTGGAGTATCGGCGATGATGAACTTGCGTTTGGGCGTCGCGAAATAGCGATAGGCCACATCGATGGTGATGCCTTGTTCACGTTCAGCTCGCAGTCCGTCCGTGAGCAAGCTGAGATCGGCAGTCTCCAAGCCTTTCTTTTTGCTCGACGTTTCAACGGCTTTTAGCTGATCTTCAAAAATGCTCTTGCTATCGTACAGAAGCCGGCCAATGAGTGTGCTCTTCCCGTCATCCACCTGTCTCTTATACACATCTCCGAGCCCACGAGACCGCTGATAA
>CAXHCG010000269.1:0-1934 GCA_964014905.1 uncultured Candidatus Poseidoniales archaeon
CACTCGAACCTTCGTCGGCAGCGTCAGATGTGTATAAGAGACAGATTCATAGGTGATGGAGAACGCTGGGGCATTGCTTGGGATGGCTGCTTCGGATGAGTGGAACAAAATCCCCTCGTTGTTGGTGTAGGCTTCGTACTTTCCACGAACAGCCACCATGAGGTCCAGCGGATTCTCATCGCCCCCATCGAGGTAGTTCTGGACGGCGTGGTCGAGGTCAAAGGTGAAACTGTTGCTGGTTTGATTTCCATCGGCCAGAGCCACAGCGGCTGTTCCGTTGGAACGGCCCCCGTCGTACCACTGAACGCCATTGTCCGCCATGCGGTTCCACGTGATTTCTTCCTCAACCCACAGTCCTGATTCTTCCATCCCGTGGACTGAAACCACGGGGTCGCCAGAGTAGGAATGGCGGGTTAGTTTCAATTCTGCGTTCACGATGGTAAGGTTGTCATGAAGGCCCAATTGGTTCAAGGAGGTGCGAACATGAATCAACCGCTCTTTGTTTGATGTCATGCTCGACCAAATGGCCTCCTCTTCGCCGTGGGTGTAGGTCTTTCGAGTTTCATTGACCGTGGCGTCTTGGATGAAATCCTGCTCAAGACCTGTATCGGTGGGTGAAAAAGTCATGGTTGCGGTCCCGTCACCGTTGTCCACCACGTTGAGGGTGGGCAAGAGGAAACTGGTGCTGTCCCATTGGCCCCATTGGTCGTTGGCGTCAACCGAACGAACGCGCATGTGCATGATGGTTCCGTTGGTCAGAGCAAGGGATGTAGGGAGGTTGAAGGCGCCGGAGGTGCCGCTTGAGGAGAAGGTGGACCAGAGGGTCGAAAAGTGCCAATCCTCGTCGGTTTGTGAGCGCCATTCAGCGTCGTTACTCAGTTGAATTTCAACGTCTGTACCGTTGTTTTGAGCGTAGGAAAGAGACGGCGTGGTGACCGGTTGAAGCAGGAAAGACGACTCCATCCAAGGCGCACCGGCGTCGACGGGTAGGTCGGTGACAACCATCGACCCAGAGGTCGCCGCCGTGTTGGCGGTGGCATCCATGGTCAGTTGAGGGCGGTCGGCCGTTGCCAAGGCCTCAGACATGCTGCATTCGTACGTTGCTCCAAACGAGGCGACGACGACAGACAGGTAAGGTGCGTTTGAGCGAGACGCTTGCTGAGCGATGGACGTGACGTTCAACGTGAGCGTCCCGTTGCCAGTCAACGTGACCGGCGGCTCCCAATCGCCACGGTCATTGGCGTCCTCAGCCCCAGCCTCGGTCCACAACTGGTTCGCCGCATAGGCAACCCAGGAAGCATGTGAACCATTCCAGACGCGGTCCATGGAACCGGCATAGGCCTTGAGCTCGGCCGGCCCCAAGACATCGGTGGTGCACACCAAATCAATGCTCGCTTCGTGGACTGTATCGCTTGAGGTGTAATTCATCGGGAATCGGAGCAAGAGGCGCGATTCCTGACCGATTCCGTCTGATAATTGACCGGTGGTGGACGCGTTGTACGTGCTGGTTGGTGATGAGGCTGTGATGTAGGTATCAGCGTGGATAGTGTGGTAGGAAACGACGCGCTGCACGGTGTTTTCTTCTTCAAGTTCCGACCATCCTTCCATCGTTTGAGGAAGCGAAAGATCTGCGAAGATGAACATCAATACAAGCAAAAGCGCCGTGGCTCGGGGACGAAGGATTCGTACGCTACGCATGGGACTCAACCCCTACACCACTCCCCATTATAGGGACTTTTCCCTCAATGGGGCTGGACCGCTCGGTTTGAGAAGTGAAACTTGAGCCTGATTTTGCGTTGGATACCCATGCGAATGTTGATGGAGGCTCGTCAACGAGGAGAAAGAGCATGAGTGAACTTTGGGTTGAGAAACACCGCCCCCAATCGGTGCATCAAATCAAAGGCTGTCTCTTATACACATCTGACGCTGCCGAC
>CAXHCG010000270.1:0-1907 GCA_964014905.1 uncultured Candidatus Poseidoniales archaeon
GCTCGTAGGCAAAAACCGGGCCCGTGGAATACCGCCGACATGGTGCCCTGCTCGTCCAATTCGCTGGAGAGCGGTCGCAATATCGCCTGGACTGCCAACCTGAAGGACCAAATCCACCGAACCAATGTCAATTCCCATCTCGAGTGAGGATGAAGTGACAACGGCCCTCAAATGGCCGTATTTCAATTTCTTTTCCACGTCCAATCGGATGTTCTTGTCCATGCTCCCGTGGTGTCCAGCCACCAAATCACCCAGGAAAGGACGCAGTTTTTGGACGATGGTTTCCGTCATTTTTCTCGTGTTGGCAAAGACCAGCGTGGTCGTATGGGCACTGATGAGGTCAGCAATGGCCTCGATGTTGTATTCCAGCAATTTGACCATGGAGAGGTCGCTGAACTTTGGATGCGTGATGAGGATGTCCAAGTCAAGTTCCCTCGACCCAGAGATTTTGGCGATTGACACGGATGTTGGCTGACCTCTGGCCTCCCTGTCATCGCTGCTGACGAGGTATTCAGCGACGGTTTCAAGGGGCTCCATTGTGGCTGATATACCGATTCTTTGAACCGGATTTTTGAGCAGCGAATCAAGCATGGAGAGGGTCAAGGAAAGATGAACACCTCGCTTGGTAGAAACCATGGAGTGCAATTCATCGATGATCATGTACTCCACTTCGCTAACAATGGGTTGGAATCGAGGAGAAGTGATGGCGATGGCCAAACTTTCGGGCGTGGTGATAAGAATGTGAGGGGGTTTCCTCAGCATTTTTTGTCGGTCAGACTGAGATGTATCCCCGGTTCGAAGACCCACCCGAATTTCCTGCGCCCTGTCAGGAAGGTAATTCTCTGTGATTTCGTTCAGTGGCCCGATAAGGTTTCGCTGAATGTCGTTGGCGAGTGCTTTGATGGGTGAGATGTAGATGGCATGGACTTTTTTCTCTAATTTTTTATCCAGCGCAAGACGGACGAGTTGATCAATGACCGTCAAAAAAGCCGTCAAGGTTTTTCCCGAGCCCGTTGGGGAACACAAAAGCAGATGATCTTTGTCCATGATGGCAGGAATCGCCAATTTCTGAGGACGGGTGAAATCTGGAAACTTGTCCCTAAACCACTGACGCACAGGCGGACACAGCCGCTCATACAATGGCTCAGATTCCATGGGGGAATCCAAGTAAACAATTTGAGGCATATTTCTTGCTCACCCGTGGAGGCGGAGTAGGGAAGAGCACATATAAAATGTTGGGAGGCGCTCTAGGTTGACCTTGCGGGCAAAAAAGAGGCACTGGAGTTCATTTTTGTAGCCCTGAACACGAAACGGATTCAAAATATGAAAAAGAGATTTCTGCACGTGATTGAGCGCCACACAAAGGGTTTCGTGACACGGTTGAAAACCAAGTTGATGAACCAATCTGGCATCCTCAACAGAAGGCTTCCAAGCCGAAACGCTCGTTTTGAGTTTTTCATAACCCGCCCCATTTGTTGCTTCCAGCGCATTTCGTATTGTTTGAGCGGTGTACCGTTGTCGAGATGCTCAACGATGACTTGACCTGCGATTCGCCCACCAACCATGGCGATCGTGATGCCTGCACCGTTGGAAGGCAACACCATGCCCGCCGAGTCCCCCACAAGGACATAATTTCCTTTAACAAAGGTCCGAATGGTGCCAGACATGGGAAGTGAGCCAGCCCCCGTAAAGGTGATGTCGCCCTCGTATCGACCGATGAAATCGTCCGTTAATTGATTCAAATTCTTTTCTTTGCAAAATTTCTTTTGAACGCCGAGGCCAATGTTGGCGCCGTTACCTTTCGGAAACATCCAGGCGTACCCGCCCGGGGCCATTGAACCAAAATGAAGCTCGACAGCATCACCGAATTGACCGTCCATTAGCACAAATTTAATCGGAATTTTGAG
>CAXHCG010000271.1:0-1904 GCA_964014905.1 uncultured Candidatus Poseidoniales archaeon
CGGCAGCGTCAGATGTGTATAAGAGACAGGATGGGGTGCGTGGGACTTTATGCCTGTTGAAGGCCTTCAAACCTTTCTGAAAGAGAATCAATGTTCTGGTTCAAGTGAACCGTGAACTCCCCACATCATCCTTTTGAACCCTAGACGAAACCTCCCCTTCATGCCTCAGGTGGTTCATCCTTTTCTCCGAGATGGAGTGGATGCTCGAGGCTATCAACTTCGTTCCGTGGAACGCATCCTGTCGTCTTCAAGCCTGATGGTGATGCCCACTGGGTTTGGCAAAACCGCTGTTGAATGGATGGCTATGGCTGAATTTTTGCGAAACAGCACAGAAAAAATCGTCCTTGTTGCTCCCACCACCGGATTGGTCGATCAGCAACGCACCATGGCGGTAGAACGCCTGAACATCGAGGCCGATGAGATCGTAGCCTACACCGGCCAGACAGGTCCAGACAAACGGAAGGCCGTTTGGGACAAGGCAACCATCGTGATGGCCACGCCTCAAGTGATTCGGAACGACGCCATGAGCGGCGTCATCGACCTTGCCACGGTTGACCTCTTCATCTTCGACGAAGCTCATCACGCCACCGGGAATCATGCTTATGCCCAAGTAGGTAACCTCTACCAGCGAAGCAACCCCAACGGTCGGGTTCTTGCCGCCACCGCCAGCCCAGGTTCCACCCTTCGCAACATCAACGAAGTGCGTACCAATCTCAACGCCCACAACCTGGACCTTTGCAAGCGTTCGGAGCCCTTGCTCAGCGACCATGACGTTGATATGAACATCCACACGCACGCCATCGACCTGCCCGAATCATTGACCACACTCATCGCACCGCTTCGAACGCATTTCAACGAAGAAGTCGCCAATTTGCAACGGCAAGGATTTATGCCAAAGAAAGAATACATCGGCAGCAATGACATTGAACGAGCGCAACAAAGCGCCAGCCGAGCCATACAACAGCGAGACATGCGAGGATACGATGCTGCGCGAAAGGTGGCTGATCTTCGACGCCTTCATATCCTCATGAACCTCATGCAAACGCAAGGCACCAAGGTCGCTCAAGCGTTTCTCGACCGGGCAGAGGAAGAAGGTCGGAGCGGAAGAAAAACCAACAGGATGCTGGCGCTTCCCGTCGTGCATCAGCTGAGGCGAGCCCTCAACGATGTCGAAGAACTTCATCCAAAGGCAGCCCTTGTCGGTTCACTGGTGGCCAAGGAACTGAAGGAAAAACCAAACGGAAAAGTCCTCATCTTCACGGAATACAGGGATTCAGTCGCTCGCCTCGTCGCCTTGCTTAATCTGAACGCAGGGATTGAAGCTGACGCCTTTATTGGTCAATCCTCCCGCGGAACGCAAAAAGGCATGACCCAAAAACAACAACTAGCACAACTCCAGCGTTTTCGAAGCGGTGAGATCAATGTCCTGGTCGCCACCTCGGTCGGAGAAGAGGGATTGGACGTTCCTGCGGCGGATTTGGTGGTGCTCTACGAACCCGTGCCAAGCGCGGTTCGAGCGATTCAACGGCGGGGCCGTACCGCACGGCAGCGCGCGGGATCGGTTCACGTGCTCATCGCCAAAAACACGCGCGACGCCTATGTTCATCGCGCATCGGAACGGCAGGAAGAGAACATGCATCGTTTGATGGGTCGCCTCGTGCGGCAAAAGCAACTGAATGAAACCTACGTGGTCAACGAACACGCACTCGATGCTTTTGCGGTGAACACCGGCACAGAAACGATTCCAGCGAAGGCCTATCTTTCGCACGAGTTGGCCAAACATGTGGCCGAGGTACCATCGGATTCAAATTCTATAGAACGGAACCCGGCAAGGGGGGGAAGCGCTGCACAAATCGCCCCGGACCTTCGTGCAGACCAGTTAAGGCCGCAGGCCCAGGCGAGCC
>CAXHCG010000272.1:0-1892 GCA_964014905.1 uncultured Candidatus Poseidoniales archaeon
CTTCCTCCTCTTCCTCGTTCATGGACACTTTCTCCTTAAGCAACTCCGTGCGCTCGGAGGCGTTGACCGTATCGTTTAGGCCGAAATAGGCGTCGTTGTGGGCGACATGGAGCAGGTCTTCATCGGTGCTGGCTAACAAATCATTGATGAGCACGCTGATTTTCTCACGGGTCTCTCTCTTGATTTCGTTGTTGGTGAAGCGAGCGGTCAAGTCGGCCTTGAGCGACCGGAGTTCCTCATGCAAGGTTTCAGGTTCTTGGAAATAGGCTTGAACGAGGGATTGCAAATAGGTCAATTCGTTCTCTTCCTCTTTGGTCAACTTGGTGTTGCGTCGGAAGACCTGCACCCACCGGAAGGCATCGGGCAGTATAGCTGCAGCAATGTTGGTCTGGAGCAAGGTGAGCAAAGCGAGGATAATGGCGCCCCAGCCAATCGTTTGAACAAGTTCGCCTGAGAGGAGAGCGTCTTCATTTTGAGCCATCGTGGCCCCGTCGTCGGGCCTTTCCAACGCACATCCTGCGAGGTCCACCTGTGCACTCACCGGGGTATCTGGGCAATCATCGAACTGATCGAGAACACCATCACCGTCCCCGTCTGAGACGGTCTCGACCACTTCAAACATGTTCGGAATGCCGTCGCCGTCGTCGTCGGCGCACCCAAAGAATCCAGAGGCGGTGGAATTACCGCTCACCTGCGGGCAATAATCGGCCATCACGGCGTTTTGGACGTACCCGCCGATTCCTGAGGCAATTCGGGACGTGTTCCACGAACCGTTACCCCAATTATCGCCGTAGCCGTCACCGTCGAGGTCCGACCACTGCGAAGCCACGTTGGGAAAAGCGTCCGGGCTGTTGCCCGTCACGTTATCGCCGTAGCCGTCGCCGTCGGCGTCCACCCACTGCGTCATGTCGGTGGGAAACGCGTCTTGCAGGTCAACGATGGTGTCTCCGTCGCTGTCGATGAAGTTGTTGACGAATGGGTACAGGTCGGTGTTGTCGCCAATGCCATCACCGTCGGAATCCATCGTCTCGCTGGCGTCTTGTGGAAACGCATCGTCGTTGTTGCCGACCCCATCGCCATCGGAATCCATCGTTTCGTTGGGGTCGTAAGGAAAGGCGTCGCTGTTGTCTCCAACACCATCGCCGTCACTGTCGAAGTACTCGAGGGCGTTGTTCGGGAACATGTCCGCATTGTTGCCAACGCCATCACCGTCAGAATCTGTTGTTTCGTTGGGGTCGTTAGGGAAGGCATCGCCGTTGTCTCCAGCCCCGTCTCCGTCAGAATCCATCCATTCTCCGCTGTCGCTGGGGAAGACGTCCGAGTTGTCCCCGACCCCGTCGCCATCGCTGTCGACCCATTCAGTCCCGTTAGCCGGAAAAGCATCACCGGAATTGCTGTAACCATCACCATCATCATCTGGACAACCGGTCAAATCTTGTGTTGAAGTCCCAGCATCGTTTGGACAACCATCATTGACGTTAAGCACGCCATCCATATCCACGTCATCAGGAGAAATGAAGGTAAATGCAGACGAAAGAATATGTGAATCATCATCGTTGTCCCAGAGAGTGATATCGACCGTACTCGCAGTTTGACCAGCCACTGGGGTCGTAACGGTAATTGTTGTATCATCAACAACCGTTCCTGTCATTGAACCAAATTGTCCAAACTGAACTCTGATTTCATTTGTTTGAATTAAGCCAGTTGATTTCGTAGCGTACTTCAGGACATCATTCGTTTCGTCACTAAAAGGAACGTGCATATCCCCGCTTTCATCGATGAAAATAGAGTTCCCATCGCCGACATCGCCGGCACTCGCCATTGTGGTTACAGTCCAGTTGCTCGTAACCGGGTCGATTGTTGCGTATTTTAGATTCTGTCCAGTCCAGGTA
>CAXHCG010000273.1:0-1879 GCA_964014905.1 uncultured Candidatus Poseidoniales archaeon
ATTATCAGCGGTCTCGTGGGCTCGGAGATGTGTATAAGAGACAGGATGAACATTGGTTACTCGTGCAGGATGAGGAGCCGATTAGTCTCTGGACTTCTCAGGATGCATGCGAGGACGATTGCTATGGCTGCACCTACGGGGAAGCTTGCAATTTCAATCCCGAAGCCAATATTGATGACGGATCCTGCAGTTTTTCTTGTTGGTCCAATCCTGAAGCTTGTGGTTTAGGCACCGTTTGGGATGAAGAATCTGCTTCCTGTGTGCCGGATCCTGACCCCTGTGTGGGTGACTTGAATTACGACAATACCATCACGGTCGCAGATTTACTGCTTTTGCTCAATGTGATGTTCGGTGATTGTTCGGAATGAGGTCGGTTCATCGGTCCTCTCGAGGAGATGGCAGGTGTTGATCCATCATCACCAGCGCCGCAGCGAATGTAGCAGCTCCTAGTTCCAGCTCTCTCTTGTGGACATTTTCGAACACATCTTGACTGCTGTGATGGAAATCAAAGTAACGCTGTCCATCTGGGCTCAATCCGAGCATTGTTGGACGGGGTGTCAGGGATTTTAAAGGTGAGATGTCTACCCCGGCGCCACCGCGCCGAAACAAATGCACATTGTAAGGCGCAAATAGGTCTTCCCAACTCCTCACAATCGCAGTTGCAGAATCGCTTGCATCGATCCTAAATCCTCGAGGGACAAAGCCACCTGCATCGGATTCCATAGCAGCCAAATGCACCAAGGCAGATTGCTCGTTTTCAATGCCCGCCTGCCGCGCATATTCTTTGCCGCCACGATTTCCATTTTCCTCATTGATGAAAAGCACAAAGCGCAGTGTGCGTTTTGGTTTGTACCCAATGGCCTTGAGAATTCGCAGGGTTTCGAGGGTGTGCACAACTCCCGCACCATCGTCGTGCGCTCCTTCGCCAATGTCCCACGAATCCAAGTGTCCTCCGATGGTGATAATCTCATTTGGAAGTACCGTTCCAGTCCATTCTCCAATGACATTGCCTTGTTCGACATCATCGAACGCTTCGCAGTTCATTTGCAGGGAAACCTCCAAGTCTGGATGCATCTTGAGTTCGTGGCTTAACATGCTTGCGTCCACGGTTGAAATTGCTGCTGCTGGAATCCGCTTCACGGCATCTTTGTACCGCAAAGCTCCCGTGTGGGGAAGCGTGTCCAAAGCGTGGGTCATGGAACGAACAAGTGCGCCGATTGCACCAGCTTTTGCTGCGGCACTCGCCCCATTTCCGCGCTGATCAACAGCGCCTCCATACGCCGCTCCAGTATTGATCAAAACCGGATCCATCGGTCGGTTAAATAAAACAATGCGCCCTTCGATGACTGAGCTTGACAGAGTATCGAGTGCACTAACATCTTTGACCATCACGATTTTTCCACGGATGGACTGGTCGTTGGGAGTGCCGACGGACCCTCCAAGTGCAGTGACATGAAGAGTTACATCTTTTTGATCGATGTGCGCCATGGAACGCGCGACATCTCCCCTCGTCCAGCTGGGTACTAAGACCGGCATGACCCACGTGTGGTCTGCTCCATACGCATCCATCACGGATTGTCCCCATTTCATGGCATTTGCTGCGCTTTCAGATCCACTCAATCGATGTCCGATGTCTTTGGTCAGGTCGCGTAGATTGGAATATGCCTCACCGTTTCCAAGGGCTTCGTCGTAAATCGAACGTAAAAGCAAACTGTCGTTATCCGATTGTGCCGATGAAAGGGTAACGAAGGACAAAAGGAGAATGAAGATGAATGAGATTCGGTGCATGGTGGAAAATTACGGGAATATTTGCCGCAGCGGAAGGATTGAATTGAACCTGTCTCTTATACACATCTCCGAGCCCACGAGACCGCTGATA
>CAXHCG010000274.1:0-1876 GCA_964014905.1 uncultured Candidatus Poseidoniales archaeon
AGATTATCAGCGGTCTCGTGGGCTCGGAGATGTGTATAAGAGACAGTGACTGGACAGGTCAAGGACGTCGTCGTTGGTGCTTTTCGTTGACTCAACGGACTGAACTGGACTTCCTCTGAATGGCCTCCAGAGCGCCAACACCGACAGCACCTCTCCGTCATCAAAACGGGTTTGAGCAACCGTTCGAGCTGCCAAACCTCTGCACCATGCTTCGGCTTGGGCGTCATGAGCAAAACCCTTTGATGAGACCGTTATGTAAGCAATCCCTTGCTCGGTCAACAATTGCCCTTTTGCAAGCAGTTCAAACAACCGAACATGAAGCCCTTTCGAGTCCGTATCGGTGAAGGCCGCTTCCTCCATTGGACCGAGCGAACCGCTGTCGAGGATGGAAGGCGAAAGGTATGGCGTGTTCCAAACAACGACATCGTACAGGAGATCTCCCCCCCACTGCGCTGTGCCCCCGTCCTTGATGGGACCGGGGCCACCTTCCAGCACCCGTGCATCGGTCCCCTTCTCGGAAAAGTACTGCCGCGTGCACGCAACGGCGAGTGGATTGACATCACAGGCCGTAATATCACATCCAAAACCTGCTGCATAGGCCGACAATGCTCCCGAGCCACACCCGATTTCCAGCCACCTTGTCCCGGGTGAAAGCCGCTGTCGATTTAGAACAGATGCCAGCAACGATGTGTCTTCTCGGGGAGGGTAGACGGTCGGTGGCACGGTCAGGTTGATGGTTTCCCCCTGTGGCGTGGTCCACTCGATGGTTTGAGCGGAGCGAACAAGTCCCTCAATTTCACCCTCGGCATGGGCGGTACCAAACGGTTCGTCCCTGCCCATGCCCCAGACCAATCCGACTCAATTCATGATTCTATTCGTACAACAGCGCCACAAAAACGGCGAATTTTCGGCTTACGAGCAGATTTATGAAGGTGACACAGGATGGAACGGCATGGCACCCTCGGGGCCGCCACGGTCACGGCCAACCCGAAACGTATAAGAACGCCATGCAGGTCGGACAGAAAGCCCAAGTTGCTACATTGGGCCTGTAGCTCAGTCAGGTAGAGCGTCGGACTTTTAATCCGATGGTCGCGGGTTCGAACCCCGTCGGGCCCGCCTGAATGCGCTACTGGTCCGATGGTGGCGGGCGATCCGGGGTTTGGAAATGGTCGTAAAGAGTGCAACGAAAAAGCGGTTGATGGAACTAGGCGTTTCCGAGGAATACGCCCACAAACTGGCCACCGACCGAAACATGACCGACATCAAGAACATGTCCCACGACGACGTGGCGTCCACCCTCGGCATCTCAAAAGACGCCGAGGAGTTCATCAGCACCATGCAAATCATCGCCGAGCAGGGCTCCCGCCGTCGTGCAGCCAAGAAAAGCACAAAAATCACCATCCGTGCCAAAGCCATCGATGATTTCGACCGACCCGAAATCACCTCCCGATTCAACGCCCTTAACCACGAACTGGTCCCCCATCAGGAACTGGTTGGTGAAGCAAACATCTCCCCTAACGAGCAACTCTCCATCGAGATGGAGGCCCTTGCTCCGTGGAAGATGATGCAACCCGACCCTGAAACCGGCGAGGACCGACTCGCCAAAGAACTCCTTCCAAAGGTCCTCATCACGGACCCCGTCGTTCAAGTCATCAAAGAACTCGCTGAAGCCGCTGACTCTGCAGCCCACATGGCCAATCCAGACCACACCCCTCTGGCCGCCGGATGGATTGCTGACCGTGTGCTCAAGGTCGTCCGTCAATCCCCGTCTGCCGGACAGACCGTCGCTTACCGACTGATCGTTGAGGGGAACTAAGGAGGAGAACACCATCTGTCTCTTATACACATCTCCGAGCCCACGAGACCGCTGATAATC
>CAXHCG010000275.1:0-1865 GCA_964014905.1 uncultured Candidatus Poseidoniales archaeon
CGAACCTGCGTCGGCAGCGTCAGATGTGTATAAGAGACAGGCGTGAGGACCGTGTCAATGACATGGATGATGCCGTTGCTGGCCATCACATCAGCAGAGGTGACGTTGGCGCCGTTGATTGTGACAACGCCATCGGCGACGGTGAAGCTAGCATCGTCTCCGTTCACCATGGTCGCGGTCATGCCGTCGGTGACGCTGGATGCGTTGACGCTGGCTCCGACCACGTGGTAGAGGAGGATGTCCGTGAGGGTGGCGTTCTTTTCGTCGGTGTCAAAGGTAGACAAGTCAATGCCTGCTGCTTCGAACGCTGCATCCGTTGGGGCGAACACGGTAAACGGCCCTTCACCTTGGAGGGTTGCAACCAGGCCAGCGTGGGCCAGCGCAGCGACAAGTGCGTCGTGGGAACCCGTGTTGGTGGCCACCGTTGCGATGTCAACCAGTTCTGGTTCGTCGGCTGGTGGGAGCAGGACCTTGTCGATCACGTGGATGATGCCGTTGCTGGCAGCAACGTCGGCGGTTGTGACGTTGGCGTTGTTGATCATGACGGCGCCGTCGGCGACAGTGAAGGTGGCGTCGTCTCCGTTGACCATCGTGGCGACCAGTCCGTCGGTAACGTTGGCGGAATCAACGGAACCAGAGAGCACGTGGTAGAGAAGAATGTCGGAGAGGGTCTCGTTTTCTTCGTCGGTGTCAAAGGTGGACAAATCGATACCAGCCGCTTCAAAGGCTGCGTCGGTGGGGGCGAAAACCGTGAATGGTCCATCGCCCTGCAGGGTCTCAACCAAGCCTGCGTGAGCCAGTGCCGCCACGAGGGAGTCGTGAACGCCGGTGGCTTGGGCGTTGGCGGGGATGTCTTCTGTTTCATCAGCGCTGGCGCTGAACGAGACGGTTGAGATGCTGAGGCAGGCGATCATGAGGAGCGTTAGGGCACGGTTCATGCTTATGTCAGGATTGCTACCGTACTTAAGGCGCGGTTTTGTGCCGGGAAATTTGGCGGTTTTCACAAACCGTCATTTTGCCTTACGAAAGATGGACCATTTGTCTCGACGGAGTCCCTCGAGAGCGATACCGGTGACGCCGCCCCACACCCACGGTTCGTCCACTTGCAAACCGAGAAGAACGCCCATGCTCACCAGGGCGAGAATCCAATGGTGGACCCAGAGCTTTTTCGTCCTGACGTGAAATTTGAACTGTTCTGTCACCCACCGTGCGGTGGCGAACATCAGCACCAGAGAAAGGGAGTACCATGCGAAGTCCATGTTGGTTGCTGGCGCTCATTTGTTCATCTACTTTGCAGTAAGGACTCGCGCAACCTGTGTGCATTGAGAACGGGATGGTGTAGACAAATTAAGACACAAAAACCATTTTGCAGCGCATTGACCGGGATGTTTTGTCAGATTGTTCTTAAATCTCAAGGCCTCGTCATTCGGCTTCTTGAACGACTGATTGTTGAAGGAAATCACGCTCAAGTTCGCTCACCCTTGCGTCATCAATTCCGAAGGCAGAAGCCAGCGAGACAAGGAGGGAACGCTCGTTCTCCGTAATTTCACCGTCTTTTATGGACTTGGAGAAGAGGTCGAGATAGTCCATTTCTTCCTTGGCGTAGGTGGTGGGTATGAGTCGGTTTGAGAAACCGTAAATGATGCCCGTGACCGGTTTGCGAACCGCCAACAACCCAACACCCAAAACAACCCCGCCTGCCAAACCGAAGCCGTAGACGTTCTCAATGACTTCACTGGCTACAATGAACATAATTGCTCCCAAACCAGTAAAGGTGGTGTTGGTGAAGGTCTTTCTCAGGTTTTGGTCAATACCGGACACCGTCTCGTTAAGGGAGGCGTAAACGAACATCATCGCTTCAAATC
>CAXHCG010000276.1:0-1857 GCA_964014905.1 uncultured Candidatus Poseidoniales archaeon
TTCGTCGGCAGCGTCAGATGTGTATAAGAGACAGATCCATTGGACGAAGACGAAGTCTACGAGGGCATCCTCGGCGGCACATGGGCTCCTTATTGCCTCGTGAGCTACACGGGTGACGTGGAGCTTCCAACGGGCGAAGTGGTCAGTACTCCCAACATTGCACCAACGGTTGATGGCCTCGAGGGCGATCTCTCGCCATTCTCTGGCATCAGCGGCTTGAACAACGTTGATGTGGTCTTGACCAGCAACAAGGACTTGTGGACGCGTGTTCCTGTCCTTGAAATGCAGTCGGTCTATGAACTGGCGCAGGACGAAGACGGTGACGATGGCAGTTCAACGCGTCCGGAGAAGCTGACCTTGCGTCACCACCCATCGGTGGATAAGAACGGCCGATACGCTGGCCAAAGCGGTTACGAAGGTCCCGGCAATCAACCGATGGGCATGGGCTGGTTCCCAGGCTACGCGATTGACGTGGGCACCGGCGAACGCCTCAACATGGCTTTCGGTGAAGACTCATGGCTGGGAGCCGACAACGGCGACGACATGCTGTGGAATCCTTCCCCGAACATCTACGGCGGTGTTGGAGGCGGTGGCGGCGGCGGCGGCGGTGGTGGTGGATTCGGTGGCGGTGGCGGTGGCGCTACTGTTTATGCAGGTGGCCAGCACTGGATTTATGTCTTCAAGAACTCTCAATACGAGGAAGGAACTGAAAACCGTATGCCTGCATACGATGAAGGTGCGTACCTCTACGAGAATCTCGAAGTGAGCGGATCAACGACCAACGTGCGTCGTGTGTTCCGTGCTTGCACGTGGGTCGGCTCATCATTGCTCAACGACGGCTTTGAGATGCTCTCCATCGAAGACGGACTCATCCCGAACGATGCGCGCATCCGTTTACGTGTAGCCAAGGCTTACGAAAAGTACAGCCCGACCAACATCGATCCGGAGGACAACTATGACGGTGCAGACAACTTCTGGAACCCGCTCTATACCTTCTCTACGAAGGACGTGGCAGCTGTTCCGATGCAAGACACCGTCTTGACGTCTGTCCTTGATGAAATCAATGTCGTGCCGAACCCGTACTACGCCTTCAGCCAGTACGAAACGAGCAAGCTCGACAACCGCATCAAGATCACCAACTTGCCGGAAGTGTGCACCATTCGCATCTACAACCTGCAGGGTACCCTAGTACGGCAGTTCTCCAAGGCAGACCCACTCACTTCGGTGGACTGGGACCTCAAGAACGAACGAAACGTCCCCATCGCTGGTGGCGTCTACATCATCCATGTCGACGTGCCCAACGTCGGCGATAAAACACTCAAATGGTTCGGCATCATGCGCCCAACCGATTTGGACAACTTCTGATTTGATTCCGAATTCACCATGAAGAATATCCAACACACCCTCCTCGCATCCGTTGCTATTGCATCGTGCTTGATGTTTTCCACTGCAACATTCGCAGGGAATCCCGACCGCGCCGGTTCCGCCGGTGCAGGTCAGTTGCTCATCAACCCATGGGCACAATCCAACGGCATGGCCGGAACCAACATGGCCATTACAGCTGGCTTGGAAGGTTCCTTCCTCAATGCTGCTGGGCTGGCATTCGTCAATAAGACGGAGTTGCGCTTCGCCAATACGCAGTATTTGTCCGGTTCAGGCATATCGCTCAACACCATTGGTTTCGCCACCTCTGTCGGGGACGGAAGCGTCTTGGGACTAACCGTAATGACCATGGGCTTTGGCGACATCGCCGTGACAACTGAAAACCTGCCAGAAGGTGGAATCGGAACCTTCTCCCCAGCATTTTCGAACATCGGAATCACTTACGCCAAGGCGTTTTCAAACTCCATTTATGGC
>CAXHCG010000277.1:0-1846 GCA_964014905.1 uncultured Candidatus Poseidoniales archaeon
ATCTTCTTCATGATGGATGTTTACATCAATGACGGCGACGGCAATGTTGTCGTGGCTGCCCAGGACCTCATGGTCTGCGCTAAATGGAGTTGCGATGTGACCGTCAGCACCGAAGGAGGCGATCAGTGGATTTCCTACACTTCCGAAATCATGGCGCCGTCCACCTACGGCGGCACACACATGTGCGCTGGAGGACACCTTTCCGGAGCCGATGGCACGTTGCTCGAAGAGGCTCTCGAGATGTGTTCCAATTCATGGACAGGCCCAGAGATTCATGACTGGTCAACCGAGGTGTTCCAGGAAGGCGACAACCAACTCCGCGTCATTTCCGAAGCCGGCCACGGCGAATACGATGATGTCACGATGTCGTGGCAACTGATGGACGCCACCGACGGCGCTAACACCATGATAGGGCAAGGCAGCGAGGCGTGGGCCGATGAATCAACGCTCTACATTGAGGAAGTGATTGACATTTCCGGTCCAGGAGAATACTGCTTGCAAGTTCAACTTACACAAGATGGCCAAACCGAATCCTTCGATGAATGGCAAGAATGCATTACTGTTGAAGATGGCCCAGAGGTCAGCGACAAGGTCATGACCATCGGTGAAGCTCTCGCTGATTCAGGTCTTGGAGATGTTCTCCAAGCCTTTGGCGAGAACATTGGTGCAACCTTCGAAGATGTTGCAGAGAATGAAGTTCCAGAATTCCCCTACGTTGACGGCATGTGGGCTCCTCTTTGGAGCGACGAACAAGCCACCATCGTGGGTGTCGGCGTGTATGCTTGGGACGAAGACGAAAACGGATACATCCTCGCTGGACCAACCACGACCGGCTACAGCGAAGACCGACCAATGACCTTCGCCAGCATCCGCTACATCACTGGCGCTCCTGCACAAGCAGCCCAGCAAGAAATGGCTGACTTTTCAGACCTTGAAGACATCGTGGACGTTGAAGACCACGACCTTGGCGAACTTTCGCAAGTGCTTGAGGACGCAGGTGCCGACACGTCCGGTCTCGGCTTTGATGACGGTGCAAGCACAGGTGGCGACGATACCGCCGAAGAAACCGATGAACCCGAGACGGCCGAAGAGGCCGCTGAAGATTCAGGGCTCTTGCCTTTCGTCTCCCCACTCACGGTCATCGCTCTCATTGGTCTTGCTGCGGTTGCTGGCAACCGCCGAACTGAGAACGAGTGAAATCAAAAGGAAGAACTGGGAGGGTCAGCCGTGTTGCCACGGCCATCACCTCACCGGGCCTTTGGCTTCATTCGTTTGGCCGTGACCGTTTTTTTGGCGGTGCACGTGTTCATTTCAGCATGGCTTGTGGCCACGGCTGAAGGCATCTACACCGAAGGGAAACCTGCTCCAACCGAAGCCCATTCGTTGATCGCTATTGACAACGATCAGACCTTTATCGACATTGAAATTAAACGAGCGACGGCCTTTTTCTTCTATGCACTTGAACGGGACGGCGACGCTGCGGTTCCGGTTGAAGACACGGCTTCCTCCAACGACACGGCCGTCGAGGATGAGTCAGATTCGCCAAATGGGGCAGATGAGACCGATGAGCAAGGCGAGAATGAGGAGCGAGAATGGCTTGCTTTTGGACGGCAATCAATCAAACTTGGATTGGTTCTCTTGGTGCTGAGTGAACTGCTCATGCTGTCGTCCTTCCGCTGGCGCCATCATGTCCGCTCACTCGCTTTCTTGGGCACCCTTGTCGCCTTCTCCGTCGTCTTCCCAGCGTGTTACATGTTGGAATTAAGTGGAGGGGGCGATGAAGAAGAAGACTCCACCGCCACCAACACGCCCGGTGCGAACATCGAGACCGTTTCCTTTGTCCACA
>CAXHCG010000278.1:0-1816 GCA_964014905.1 uncultured Candidatus Poseidoniales archaeon
GAGATTATCAGCGGTCTCGTGGGCTCGGAGATGTGTATAAGAGACAGCCTGCGACGCTTGACCAGAAGCATGGGACCATGAGGGGACGGGCCGGTGGAAGAGCCCAGTTTTCTCGCTGGGGTGGAAGGTGCGATGTCGTAGCGTAGATGTCGAGCAGGTTAGCGATGCCGAACAACCCCGCTAAGCTGGGGAGGAGGAGGCTGGCGTCTGGCATGCCAATCGGGGAACGAGCAGGCAGGGTGAAGACGCCCCATCCGTAGAGTCCAGCAAGCAAGAAAAAGGCGGTTGCAGCAAGGAACCCTGCAAAACGAGAATCACGCCCGAACATGCCTCGAGTGAGGCGTTGCATCCACATCGGCCAGTCGAGCCGCGTGGTTTCGGTCGCCAACAGGAGCAGGGAAATGGTCAGGAGAACAAAGGGAAGGATGGAACGGAGGTCTTCGTACCATCCCAGTTCAGGACCGAAAGCGATGCGAGCGAGGATGATGAGCGGGAGCGAGAGGAAGAGGCCGAGTTGAGATCCTCGAGCCGACCAGGCCACGCCGCGAGCAGCGTTGCCTGACAGTAACATGCGGTGGCCGGGTAGGAGTGACAACGCAGTGTCACCGTCCGGAGCTCCAATCAAGGCCGAAGGGATGTAGTTGAGAAAGGTGTGAACGGTCCCTGTTGAGACGATGATGGCAGCAACCGATGACAACGGAATGCCCAAATCGAGGAGGGCAGGGGAGAGAGCAAGGAGAATCAAGGCAACGTTGTTCACGTGAAATCCTGGAATCAGCCCCGTCAGGGAACCGAGCATGACGCCGAAGAACAACGACCCCAGAAGCCACGCTAAATCCAACAAGTATCCTTCCAGCACGCTCTCGCCTCAGGTTTGTCCGTTCACATGCTCTTCTCTGTCATCGATGCCGTCGTCATCGCTGTCTTCTGACGTCGACGATGTGCCGATGGTGTCCTCAAGGGTGTTGCCAAGGCCGTCTCCATCGCTGTCCAAAACGTCGGCTTGGTCCAGGGTGTAGACCAAACTCATGCCGTCATCGCTCTGGACCTGACGCAGGCGTCCAGCCCACGTCATGGACTGGTCAAGGTGGTACTCGTCCACGCCGATGGCCTGACCCTGTAGGTTGAGGAGGATGGATTCGTTCGAACCGTCTCGCACGAGGTGCCACTCGCCGTCAATGTCCGTGGCTTTCCCGTTGATGAGGACGTTTTGGTCGCGTGCGTAGCTCCACTGCGTTGCACCGTCGTCCCACAACAGGGTTCGAGCGCTCGGAACCGTTCCGAGGGTGTAATCGTGAACGATGAGTCGGATGCGCATGTCTTCGTCGTCCCACGTGACGGATACGTTGGCGATGATGTTCTGTCCGGTTTCGAGCCAAGCCGTTCGTGGGCCCGGGACCGAAACCGCCACGGTGGTCCATCCCGGGGTGTACGATGCTGCGTCGACAAAGTACGCTTCTTCGTTTTCGACCCCTGGCTCCACGGCGTACTTCACGTAAGCGGAGAGGGTGTAGGTGGAATCCGGGTCGGCCACCATGCCAACGGGGTCAGCGGAAAGCATGGCCATCAGGCTGATGGGGGTTTCAGGATTCACCAGTGTTGGAGAGGCTCCGTAATTGGCGTCGATGCACCATCCTGCATGCGTTTCAGACCACATCAATCGTCCGTTGACGGTTTGCAGGGTGTTGTGCATGGAGTTCATTTCCTCCGAAGCACGGTCTTCGTCGGTCGGCATCACGCAAATCGATGTGCCGCTCGGTCCGTAGAGGCCCCATGTGGTTTCAGCGGTCGTCATCACACCGGTCATGGTGACGGA
>CAXHCG010000279.1:0-1809 GCA_964014905.1 uncultured Candidatus Poseidoniales archaeon
CTTCGTCGGCAGCGTCAGATGTGTATAAGAGACAGACCAAGGCTGATTGACGTGCATCGAGATATAATTCAAGTGGACTCAGGCGCTGTTGTGGTTCCCATGCTTGCCCACTGTGGCGAAGCCGTTCGTATCGGACCCGTTCGTGCAAAGCGTGCTGGTCGATGAGGAGCAGTTCGTCCTCGGCTTGCACCAGAATGTAGGAGTCTGCAAACTGCGCCAGTGGCTCCATGTGGGGAAGGTCGTTGAGTTCACCCTCAAGCGGTTGCTCATCGCTGGGGCGCGCCGTGTGGCCACAACCTGCGTGTCGATGCAAGTCCCGTTCTGCCGGTGACAGCGGAGCTGAGACCGGTGCCGTTGCCATCTCGGGCAAGACCGATTGACCGAGCGGAGATGCCGAAACGGGACGTTCTTTGGATGGGACGCTCTCTTCTTCAGCCTCATGACCAACAAGGTTGAGCTGTTTCCCGGCTGCAACGGCCCAGGCGGGCGGTTTCACGACAGGTTGAGGCGCTTGAGCGGCGGGGGAGGCTGTCAGGCCCGCTGCGGACGACAATCGTTCTCCCTCGGTTTTTTCGGCTATGGGGTTCAAGTAAGTTTCAACTGGCTTAATGTTCTGCCCGGAGGAAAGTCCTTGTAATCCAGGTATCCCACCCGTTGCGTCTGGTTCGGTAGGGATGGTTTCAAGTGTGTGAGCAATGGCTCGTTCGAGCCGTTCAAGAACCCGCCAAGAGTGGCGAAGCCGAACTTCTCGTTTGGTCGGGTGAACGTTGACGTCAACCTCGTCAGGTGGGCATTCAAGGTTCACCACAGCCAGAGGATGGCGCCCTTGCATGAGCCGGGTTTTGTATCCACGGCGTATGGCTTGGAGGAAGGGGCCTGCAGCCACGGGTCGGTTGTTGATGAGTACGTGAATGTCATCACCCTTTCCTCGTGTAATGTCGGGTGTGCTGATCCAGCCGCTCCAGCGTTCCTGACCCGGCGCTGCTTCGTCTTCAATCGGCTGGTTAAGGGGAATAAGTTCCGTGGCTTGTGCTCCCATGATGTCGTACAGCCGATCCAACATGTTGTCGGTGGCCGGAACATTGAGCAGGGTCCGTCGTTCCGTTTTGAGATGGAATCCACATCCCGGGTGGGCCAAGGCATGGTCAACCACCACGTCAACGATGCGCGCCGTTTCGGTCTCCGGTCGTCGCTGGAAGGCCAAACGGGCAGGGGTGTTTTGGAACAGATGGTCAACCGAGATCACGGTGCCTTGCGCCATTCCAACCGGTTCTACCGCTGATTTCAGTCCGTCCTCCATCACGATGGTTGCTCCCGGTTCGCCATCCGGTTTGCTGGAGATTTGCAACCGAGAGACCATCCCAATGCTGGCCAATGCCTCACCCCGGAACCCGAGCGAAACAATTGATGAGAGGTCTTCTTTTGTGCGCAATTTTGAGGTGGCGTGGCGGTCCAAAGCTAAGGCGAGATCACCTTGCTCTATGCCGCTGCCGTTGTCCTCAACCGTCAGCCGGTCAAATCCACCACGTTCCACGGTGATCACGATGGACGTGGAACCCGCATCAAGGCTGTTTTCCACGAGTTCTTTGACCACTTGTGCAGGGCGTTCAACCACTTCTCCTGCTGCGATGAAACCAATGGTTGCATCGTCCAATTGGCGTATTTTTTGTGGTTTCATGGACCACCCTCCATGTCGTGTTTGAGTGCGTAGAGGATCTCCAGTGCCTCTCTGGGAGACAATTCATCGACCTGCGTTCCATCAAGGCGTTTCAGCACCTTTGCGGCATGAGGCGGGATGGCCTCGGTGGC
>CAXHCG010000280.1:0-1789 GCA_964014905.1 uncultured Candidatus Poseidoniales archaeon
GCACATCGAAGGCGGGCTGAATGCGGACGATCTCATGGAACATGGATTTGAACCTTCCATGGTGATGGATGTCCTCCGCCGCTTGGAACGCAACGAACACAAGCGCTGGCAAATGTCCCCTGCACCCCGCGTATCGCCCCGCGCCTTCGGTCAAGGGTGGCGACGACCGCTGGCATCCAACCACGATTGGCGCCGGGTTGATGACGACGTTTGAATCAAGCATTGACATCTGGAGGCGATCGTTTGTCCGGCCCCATCATCAACATCGCAGGATACCGATTCATTGACCTTGAGGAACGGGATGTTTTGCAATCTATTTTTACCAGCCTATGTGCTGATTTAGGGTTGAAAGGAACCGTTTTGTTGGCGCCTGAAGGCCTCAATTTTTTCCTCGCAGGTCCACCATTGGCCATTGACGGATTCACCTCCTTTCTTGAAAAAGATGAGCGATTCCGGGGCATTCCGGTCAAGACGTCCTACACCGAGTATCAGCCGTTTAATCGAATGAATGTCCGCAAGAAATCTGAAATCATCTCCGTGGGGTTGGACCACATCCGTCCTGCTCATGAGACGGGTCCGGGGATTGAGCCTCAACTTTTCAAGGCCATGCTTGACCGAGGCGAGGCCGTTCATGTTCTTGATACCCGCAACGACTACGAGTTGCGCCTGGGGACGTTTGAACGTTCCATCGACCTCAACATTCGAACGTTCCGAGATTTTCCCGAGGCCGTTCAACGCCTCCCAGAGAGCATGAAGGATGAGCCCATTGTGATGTTTTGCACCGGTGGAATTCGGTGTGAGAAGGCAAGCGCCATCATGATGGAGGCAGGGTTCAACGACGTTAAGCAGCTCAAGGGGGGAGTTTTGGGCTATTTCGAAGAGGTCGGCGGTGACCACTGGGATGGGGACTGCTTTGTGTTCGACCAGCGTGTAGCGGTCAATTCAACCCTTGAAGAGACTGAGGCGGTTATCTGTTTCGCCTGCAGGGAACCACTGTCAAAGGATGAGCAAGGTTCATCGGCGTACGTTGCGGGAGTCTCGTGCCCCTATTGCATCGATCGGGTCAACATGGTTCCTCTCAACGATGAATGACGATCCAGTCGTCCGACAATTCTCCGTGGCTCCAGCGGTGCCATTCATGTCCGTGAACACCATCGTGCGCGATGATCCATGCTTGTGTGGGTGAGATCACCAACCGACCGTAGTTGAGGGCTTCCGATGAATTGCTGCTCCCGGGCCATGGGTTGTAGACCAGACGCATGGCGTCTCCCTCGACAATCCACAGCGAAACACCCGTGGGTGTGCCTTCTACGGACCCGTCACTGACCACCAACCATCCCTCGCCGACGGCTGCGTAGGCTCGAACGTCCGAAGACATCAGCCCAGGGGTGAGATCGGCGACCACCCTGCTGCCTTGTGGTGTAGCGTCGGTCATGCACGTTTCCAATCCAGTGGTCGATGTCATGCAGTCAAACAGGAGACGATGGCCCGTGGTCGCAACACCGATTTGAGCACCCGGGGCCAACAGGGAAGCACTCAGTTGCAAGGTGATGCCGTTGGCCAAGTTGGTGGTCCACAATCGAGGTTCACCTGCCACCGTCATGGCGTCATAGACGAGGTTTTCGCCAATGAGGTGCAACCCCATTCCCCGACCGAGGTTCGTATCGCCGGATGCCGGAGAAATGGACGTGAGCCACCCGTGGCTTCCGTTGTCGTACAGACGGAGGACTTGGTTTACGCCTCCTCGAGAACCGGCCGCTACGGCGTCCATGCCAACGCTGAGCAGATG
>CAXHCG010000281.1:0-1789 GCA_964014905.1 uncultured Candidatus Poseidoniales archaeon
GCGGAGGCAACAGTTACCAACGTTCATCCTACGGTGACCGAAGGCAGGGCGGACGGGACAACCGGGGATTCCGAAACGACCGGGGCGGCGATGACCGACGGCAGGGCGGACGGGACAACCGGGGATTCCGAAGCGACCGTAGCGGCGATGACCGACGGCAGGGCGGACGGGACAGCGACGGACAGAGCCAAAGCCGTTCAACCGGTGGAAGTTGGCAACGGAATGGACGACCTCAACGACGTTCTTCTGACAACGACTTTCGACGAGCAAAAGGAAAACGCTCCGGGCATGCGCACAATCGACCACCGCGTGATTTCCGGGAACCACGTAAATTTGAGCGGAAAGACGAATGAAAGGGACGTGGCCTCGTGAGCGCAGAATCGCACTACCTCAACGCCCTCGAAGCCCTTGATGAGGGAGACCGGGACCGAGCAAAATCCGAAGCAAAAACAGCAACGTCGCTCGACCCGGACCATCTAGAGGCTTGGTCCATCTTCGTGGATGCGTGTTTGCCCCCACCCGGTACACCTCCAACGATGGCCGAGGCCGCACAAGCCCTATCAGCGATTAAAAAAATCGTCGCTGCCGATCCAAATCGCATGGACATGTGGGTTCGTGGTGGTCGATTGATGGCCGACGACCTCGGTATGCTCCACGATGCCTTGCATTGGTGGCAAACCTGCCGTGAAATCGCCCCGCGTGAGGTCACGCCAGTGGTTGAGATGGCCTCAATTTTAGCAGACATGGGTGAATACACAAACGCACAGGAGCGCCTTCAATCCATTCTTGATGACAACATGGATGTGGGAATGACGCAGTTTCGGAAGATTAACGGCCTTCTGCAACTGGTTCGAGCTGCTGCCGCTCAACAAGACAGAGAGATCTTCAAGCCAAATGAAAAACACCACAACGGGTGGGAAGCTATTCGTCAAAAAATGCGAAAGCCCCCGCTTTCGGAGAACTTCATCTTTCTCATCACCGCTGTTCCTCTTCTCCTCATTTTGATCATTTTGCTCCAGGGCATGAGCGGGCCGAGTTTTAACATCGGAACGCTGTGCCTGAACACCCTTGTCATTCTTATTGTGATCCTGGTGTGCATGCGAACAGCGAAACGTTGGTTCCAGATCATCAACCGGCCGGCGTTCAATCTCCTCAGGGCGATGAATTTCGAAGCAGCGACGGGATACACCGTGATGGAGGAGGACATCCGAACATCGGTGCTCTACATGTTCATCATGCAGCGAAAACCCAAATCATGGCAGGAACGGATGCTCAAAATCATTGACAACGGCAGGCCGTTGCCCAAAAACTGGCGGTTGCGCCTTCCCGATTTTGAATCCCATCTTGGGGATGACGGCGAAGTCAAAATCAAAAACGGTCCGATGCTTCAAGCCTATGAGGAAGAGTGACTGGCGCACTTCCAACCATCCACACTTTGCTGCCCGAGAGCGAGCGATTCTGAGCGGTCTGCAAAGGCGCATCCTTGATTCGCACAGCGGTCTGAACAGGAGCGAGCATGCTAGAGCGAACATGTTGTCATTTGTCAACAAACCAAAGTCCTGGTGCGAGACTACCGATGTAAAATCCGATACCTACGAAACCGAGAACGCTTAGATTTTCGTCCAATATGTCAAAGGTTCCTAACACCGATGCGATGAGGAACAGACCAAAGTATCCGAAATGGAGAATTGCGAGAACCTTGGTGCTCTTCTTTGTTCCAATGAGTACGCATGCAATAATCGCAGAGAGGACATAGACAATTGGCGATAAAACAAGCATGGCTGCAGCA
>CAXHCG010000282.1:0-1773 GCA_964014905.1 uncultured Candidatus Poseidoniales archaeon
ATCGAGGGGTTTCGTCTTCACGGCGAAGCTGGGTTGCGGCATTGTGTCTTTCTGTCTTACCGGATCCTTGTTGTAAGAGTGTGTTGCACCGGTCAATGTCTTGGCCAGTTTGTCAGCAAATGACATATTTTTGATGACGTAGAGGGCTTCCCTGCGAGACAGTTCGAACATGGACATATATGGCATGCCTGCATCGTCCTCGTCGTAGTAATCCTTTTCTTTGTGGCCCTTTTGCCGAAAACTTCTCTCGCCTCTTTCATCTCTTCTGTTGTCCACATGTCTCTACTCCGTGCTCGGTATTTGGACAGCATGGAACGGTCCCGTGAGTTGGTTCTCCAGCCGTGCATGTATCCCTGCATCGTACGCCATCGCATGTTGTCGATGAACCTTCCCTGCTTGAGTTCAGTTTCGTAACGGACAAATTCTTCCCAATCGTATTTGTAGGGGTGTGTCTGATTCGTCTCGTAGATCTCCGTTTCGGGACGGAACAGAATGAGGAAGTATGCTCTGTACTTGTCTGCCCGTTTTTTCTACTTGGTTTTCGAGTCGTTGCTTGCATCTTCGTCTGGCTCGCGGCCTGGATGTGGCGGTGGCGATTGGTACAGTTTGAGGGTGCAAATTTTCTGACGTAACTTTTGCACATGTGATGATTGTAACCCGAAGTCATTTCCAAATTCAAAGGATTTCGACGGCGTCCTTCTCTCTTGTTTTGATTTCTTCTTGGATTTTGCTCGTGTCATGATGGACACTTGAGTGCAATATTCATACCTGTTCAACGCCTTCAGTCCTTCCCCTCGGTTCCTGTACAATGACGCGTACGGCACGGGTATGTATTTCTCCCCGTTGTCCACCTTGTACAGTTTGCAATTCTCACTCCGACCAATGCTGTGCTCAAAAGGACAATCCTCTGCAATGGTCGATTCCGCGGCGGTGTCGTCAAGTGCTTCTTCGTCGGATGCGTCGGAGTCGACACTGCTGTCGTCACTCTCCTCTGACAGATCGCGAGCGCCGGCGTGTTTCTGCTGCTCAGTTCGTTGCATCACCTCCTGTACATATGCCGCCATGTCGCAGGACGTGAAGATGTCGGAGCATACTCCGGCATTCATCCCCAGGAGAGCCGCCGCTGCTTGGGTGTCCGACACTTCCATCAACCCGTTCATTTTGTTGAGCACTCTTGTCATGACATGCTGCACGTAACGTTTTTGGGTCCCGCTGTCATCAGCGACGCTTGGATATTTGGTCGCGTGTTCTTGAGCCTCGATGATCAGATCGAACGAATCTATGATCTGCACCAGATTCTTGCATATGTACGGTCCGATGTAAAACAGCGCTCCCTTGCTTTGTTCTCATGACCCCCCAAAAAGTGAGTTTGTATTGCATCCCATCACCGACGTCAGAACTGGATTGTAGTCGGTAACCATTCCATTCCTCGACGACAGCTTCTCCGAAACGCTTTGGTACAGAGCGACCAAGTCGTCTTTACTCAGTTTCTTGAGGTCCTCCAATATGTCTTCGATCGTTCGATCGTTCTCATCCGACCGGTGGATGGTCTCTTCTGGTTCCATGCCCGTGTCATCAGTCTTCATTACTGTCTCTAACTGGTCAAGATGCCACTGCTTGACGTCCTTGTCATCGTCTGAAGACACTGCACATTGCGGAAGGGAATCCAGCTCGGGCCATTTAATTTCCCAAACGATGAGGCGGTTGTCTCTCTCTCTGTTTCGTCAGGTTTGGAGTCGATCGTTTTTGTGGACAAGAAGGTGTCTTCGAATA
>CAXHCG010000283.1:0-1745 GCA_964014905.1 uncultured Candidatus Poseidoniales archaeon
TCTTTCCAGTCCCCGCCTTGTTGAACACCTTCGCAGGCATCAAGAATTGATGCTCAAGCATGAAGGAAACCTCGCTTCGCACAAACCTGCCTCCACGCCGTTCCCTTGTTTTTCTCCCAATGCACTCACCGATCCGCTCGTGGCTGACTGGGAACGTTTCATGCAATCCACGTATGAGGCACCAGAACCGGTCAGAACGGTGATGATCCTGCTTCCATGTTCGGCTCGCAAACCGTACCGTTTGTCAAAATCACACGGGCAATTTTTCCGTTCGATAAGCTCAACCGGTTTCCATGAAGTCATGATGACTTCACCTCTCGGATTGGTTCCACGGGACCTTGAGGACGTATGGCCCGCCTCCAATTACGATGTTCCAGTGACCGGTGATTGGACGCAGGACGAACTGGCTCGTGTACGGCGTATGCTGATTTCACTGGTCAAGCGAACGGGCTACAAACAGATCATCAATCACACCGACATGGACCTTGACTTTCTCGAGGTTGACGTGGTGAACACGCGACAGAACCAGGGCGCAACAAACTTTGACGCACTGGCTCGATTAAGTTCGGCCGTGAAGGACGCCAAAGCCACGCACGAGCTGAGGAATCAGAAGAACAATCTCCGCCTTAAGCAGCACTTCATGAGCATTGCCCGGAAAACAACCGGAACGGATGCATGGTGCCATGACTTGGTTGTTCGAGGAAAATTACCTCGGTGGCGTTTGGAACACAACGGAACCCAAGTGGCGGTGTGGTCCATTGACCGGAACGGGTTTTCATTTTCCAGAGCAGCCATCGAACTCTTGCACCAACACGGTGCTCTGAAAACGGTCCAATTAAAGGAAGGCATTGAATGGAAAGGCGATGTGTTTGCACCATTGGTTGAGCATGCCGACCCTACCATACGCGCTGGCGACGATCTTCGAGTGATTCAGGGTGGCGAATGCATCGGATTGGCGCGCGCAGTAGCGGCCGGTTGGGAATGGTCAGGAACGCCGGGAACCCTCGGCAAATCGCACCAACGAAGAAAGAAGAAGTGAAGCCGTGGTGCGCTGCCCTTTGGCGGAGTGATTAAGAAGGGGAGATAAGTCGGAAAGCCGCTTGGTGGTGTGAAATGGCACGAATGTACAAGTCTCGAAAAGGCCAAAGCGGCTCCTCTCGCCCTCACGTTTCTGAGGCACCTGAATGGTCCAACACCGACAAAGATGCGGTTCAGTCACTCATTCTTGACCTCGCCAAGACCGGTCTCTCGACCGCTGAAATTGGTACAGTCCTACGCGACAAGCACGCCGTCCCGAACGTTCGCCTCGTTCTTGGAAAGCGCATTGGCCAAGTCCTCGCAGAACACGACATGAGTGGAACCTACCCAGAGGACATGATGAACCTCATGCGTCAGGCAGTCGGCATCATCAATCACTTGGGCTCCGGAAACCACAAGGACATTCACAACAAGCGTGCGCTTGAAATCACCGAGGCCAAAATACGTCGCCTCGCCTCGTATTACATCGGAGAAAAGCGTCTGCCTGAAGATTGGCGGTACAAGCGCGAGGAATTGCGCTTGATGGTTGAGTGAGTCAACCAATCCAACGAACACCTTCATGAGGAACGCGCCGTTCCTCGGAACGTTTCACCATGCGAGATGTTCTCACCACACCGATGTTCGCACCTGCGGCCTCTGTTCTTCTCGCTCATGCGGCGGCCATCAAGGAAGCCGACATGGTTCACATCACCGGGCCAGCAAGCCTG
>CAXHCG010000284.1:0-1742 GCA_964014905.1 uncultured Candidatus Poseidoniales archaeon
CACTCGAACCTTCGTCGGCAGCGTCAGATGTGTATAAGAGACAGGGATGATGCAAGTTTGGTCAATCCTTCGACGTGATGATTCGACCAGGTGCCAAATTCCCCTTCCCAGCCTTGTCCATCTTCGAGAACATGTGTCGCAGCCGTGGTGACGATGCCAAATCCACCTTCGCTCCTCGCCTCTAACCATCGTATTTCATCCTCGGAAACTCGTCCGTCTGGGTGGCTCTGCTTGTTGGTCATCGCCGCCAAAACAACGCGATTGGTGGCCGTTAATCCACCACGTCGGAAGGTGTAGGGTTCCAACGCAGGGTGCATGTTCTTGGCCCTTGCTTGTACATCATGAGGCTTTCTCACCGCAGTCCTCTTGAATTCATTCCAACTCCAAGAATCAACGCAGGCGTGATCTAGTGGTTATGATGGGAGGTTCCCAACCTCTCCACCCGGGTTCGACTCCCGGCGCCTGCATGTTATTTCTTTCGTGACGAACTGTCTGAGCCCGTCAGAGCCAGGATGTTCCGGTGCATGCTTGGCAGCATTTCAAACATGATCAGAGCCAATAAAAACATGGCAAAGAGGCTGACAAAACGTGCAGCATAACTGTGGCCAAATTCGAACACACTCAGTCCCCAGAGTGACCATTGGGTGTAGGTCATGTGCATCCAAATGAGTCCCGCGTTGCGGAAAACATTGAGCAGATGGATGGTTGGAATAATTAACAACAACGCCCGGACCCGTTTTTTCCATGACAAATTGAGAACCGCGATGGCGCCAATGAACAGAACCATGGATTGGATGGCCGTGCAAGCCAAAACAAAGTTGATCCCGATCGTTTCGCCGTTGGCCAAGAGCAATTCAGTTTGAAAAGCGTACTCACCAGTGAAATCGGTGGCGAACCAACGGTTCCCATCCCATTCATTCCAACTGACTCGGCCCGCAGTGTCGTTGACCCACGTCGTCCCAATTTCGATGTCGGTCCCAGTGGCGAAGCCCAGAAACCATGCCGACTGGGAAGCGACGAACCAAATGGCAAGGACGCTGAGGTAGGGGACATACGAGATCAACAGGTAAGGGCCACCAGCGAAAGCCACCGTCCCGCGCGCCCAGACAATCGCTTCCTTACGGGCCTCACTTGCTGAAGATTCCAAATATGCGGCGAAGCAACTGAGCGGTAAGGTCAACGCTGCCAAAACGGTCAGAATTGGGTCCTCATGGGATAAATACGTCCACGATTGGGAGAAAAAGTAGATTCCAACCAGCACCCAACCCACTTGGGCCATTCGGACGGTGTTTCGGTCCCGCTTCCACCATGAAACGCCCAACATGAGCATGCCCAACGCCCCCCAGACCGTGGCAGTCTCCGGTTCCATGAGCACAAATCTACCGGTGAGGTCGTCCGATATCAAGGTCTCCAAGGGAACAAAGCCCATGGGGTGCCTCTCAAACCATCGTCCATGGAGGGGCCGTATGTACAGGTGCCATGTCCCCTTCCGGACCGAGTAAACTCTGAAACACCCATCGCTTTTTTGGACCGAGACGGTGTCATCAACCGTGGGAAACCGGGCTACGTCAACGGGCCAGATGAGGTTGTTCTCCTCTCTGGCTCGGCCGAAACGATTGCGGCACTCAACGAACATGGCTACCTCGTCTGTGTGGTCACCAACCAGTCTCCCATCGCACGCGGGCTATGGCCTCCCGAACACCTTGAGTCCATTCATAAAGAAGTTCAACGCCAATTAATTG
>CAXHCG010000285.1:0-1735 GCA_964014905.1 uncultured Candidatus Poseidoniales archaeon
AGATTATCAGCGGTCTCGTGGGCTCGGAGATGTGTATAAGAGACAGAGCATGCTGTCCGGCTTTGGTCTGCCACAGACATCGTTTTGATACCCACGCCTGAAGAAAACGCCCATCCTTTCCTCGCTCGTCTGGGACCCGATGTGCTCGATGAATCAGTGTCCAAGAACGATCTCTTGGTCCACCTCAAATCCAAAGGCGTCCATCGAAAGAAAGGCGCAACCCTCATGCTTGACCAACGGAGTTTTGCCGGGCTTGGAAATTACCTGCGGTCTGAAATCATCCATGCTGCGGGCGTCCACCCTGATGACCGTCCTTGCGACCTTGATGAGGAGAAACTCAAACGCTGGGCTGATTGCATCAAGTCAGTCACCGTCCAAGCCTACAAACACAGCGGAACAACGGTCGATTTAGACGTGGCTGAGGCCAGCAAGGCTCGAGGTGAGCCTCGCCGCATGTGGCGCCATGCCGTGTTCTGCCGAAATGACCGTCCGTGCCTGACGTGCGGGGACTTGGTGGTGCGTCTTCGTTATGGGGGCAGGAGGTTGGATTACTGTCCAACCTGTCAGCCATCAAGCCGTCAAGCCTGACCAAACCCGCAGATCGCCTTCGGAAGGCGGTCGAACTTCTTCCCCTGCAAGCAAGGTGCTTCGGACTCGCTCAAAGGTGGCTTTGTCGAGTTCCTTTTCTTCCTCAGCCCGGCGCTCCACGTTTTTCATGGCGATGGCCATCCGATGATTGCCTGAGAAGGAGGGGGCATGACGATTGAGGTACGCCCAATACAAGCGGGTCATGGGGCATGTTTTCTTGTGATGGAACTGGCATGATTTGCAGTGGTCGCTCATGCGGTTAATGTAAGCGGAACCGGCCACGTAAGGCTTGGTCATCATGGCTGAGCCCAAGGCAAAGGTTCCCATGCCCAGGACGTTGGGTTCCACGACCCAATCGTAGGCATCGATGAAGGCTGCATGAAACCAATCGGTGAGTTGTCGGGGGTCAACATCCAAAAGGTTGGCAACGTTGCTGAGAACCATTAGCCGAGGGATGTGGTGTGTCCAACCGTCCTCCATCACCGATGCCACGGAGGCGTCAAGGCAGCGCAATCCACTGGTTTTTCCCCAGTACGCCATCGGAAGGGTGTTTTGTTGACCGAGGTGATTGGGGTGAAGTTCTTCATCGGTGCGTGCAAAACCCTCCCAACCGGCGCCGCGTTCCGATGGCAAGCGTTCAACATCAAGGGTACGGAAACCATCGGTGACCTCGTGGATGTGGCGCACGTATTCCCTCCAGATCATTTGGCGAACGAAGCCTTCAACGCTGTTGAGGGGGGCTTGTGAACCCATGGCGGCGTCAACCACTCGCTGCGGCATCAACCTGTGTAAATTCACAAGCGTGGCCAGCCGTGAATGGAACAGTCCCCTGCTTTTCTCCGACATGGCGTCTTCGTAGGTGCCAAAATTTGGCAGGCACTGCATGGCGAAAACAAGCGCTTCCTCGACGCCTTGAACACTGGTTGGTTGGCTTGAAAGGTCAACCACTCCGGGGTGATGACCGTAATGAGTTTTGACCAGCGCCTCAACCTCTTGGTCGATGGCATCGCGCTCGTAGACCGGTTCAGTCGGAGCTGGAGGGTCGCCCTTCCACGGAAAGCGGTTTTCAGCGTCGAAACTGTACTTGCCACCAACGGGTTTCCCTTCGTCCATTAGCCATCCCGTTTCCTTTCGAACTTTTCTATAG
>CAXHCG010000286.1:0-1732 GCA_964014905.1 uncultured Candidatus Poseidoniales archaeon
GGCGGATACCGCATGCTCAAGCGTACGCTCAACTGCGTTCCGCTGCGGATCACGCCACCGCCCATACATCCACATGGTTGGGCAAAAGTCGGCAGGGTCGACATAATTGTCCGCTGACTGACGAAAGTCTTCAGCAAGTTGCCACCACATTTCTTCGGGAATCACTCCTTCGAATTGAGTTGGCATCGGCTGACGCTCAGTGCGCTTGTTAACCGCCTTCGCAAAGTCGTCTTGCGCCTTCTCGACGATCTTCTGCAAGTCGTTGAACCACTGTTCCACGGCGTCGTTACGATACCAATCCTGGATGACCTGCAGCATGGAAGGGGCAAACTCTTTCCTCATGTACCACAACTTCCACATGCTGCCGTCCAGTCCGTTAGGCAAGTGCCATTGCGGAAACTGACCCATGCTCGTCTCTTTCGGCATATTCTTGGGCTCCATGGATATCGGCATCATACCATCCGCGTACGGTCGTTCTTCACGATGATACTCTTCTTCGTCGTCGCCTTCTTCACCTCCCCACGAACTGAAGTCATCGCCACCCCAACCTGGATCGTCATCATCGGGAGGACCGGGTGGTCCTCCGTCTGGATTACGACCCCATGCGGGTACTTGACGTTCATCGCGGCCACCGCCTTTCCTGCCTTTGCCTCCCTTGCCCTTGCCAAATCCCTTGCCCTTCCCTTGAGCAGCAATCAAATGACCAAGCTGATCCATCTGACTGAAAGAGCGTTCGGCAAGCTCCTTGGTGTGAGCCTGAGTCTGGGCAATGAGACCTGCCAGAGTTTGGACATCCATACGAACGGCCACCAGTTCCTCAGCGTCACCAGGGCATCCGTGAAATTCCAAATCGGGGTCCTCAACTGGAGGTAAAGCACGGGGTTCTTCCGGAAGTTCATCTGGCGCAACCACGGGCAGCTCGTGAACCATCTCGGAGAGCGAACCAGCAGGAGGGCGAAGGCCATCAGGCGGACGACCACCGGGTGGTGGCTCGGCGGTATCGTCGAATCGCGTTTTCCTCGAATCGTCGGCAAAGATAACGCTTGGAGCTTCGTACACACCACCTAGTCGCTGGAAACACATCGCGCAGTTCTCTCCAACGATTCCGAAGTGCCAGCACTTCGGACATACACCGTTGAGATTTGGAGCCGATTCGTGCAGGCCCGGCATTTCGGCACGTTGACGGTCGGCAGCAGGTTCTTCGTTCGGTGACAAGAACTCATCGCTACCAGCCGTCCCTACTGATGCACGGGCTTCAGGGCTCGGATCGCGCGAGGGTTGAGCGGGATGAGGTACGGAACCAACGGTTGCGTCGTCGGAAGGAAGTCCGCGATCCGGACGAATTTCGCAGATCGCACCACACCGGGGGCATCGCTCCCCAAGACACATCTTCTTCAGATTGCATCCCGGGCAAATACCGCGATGGATGGCGGTCTTCTCAGACCAATGAAGATCGGCCTGCGACGAATGAGTGTCCGACGAGCAGAACGACCAGGAGCTCTGAGAGTCTTCGTTCGAGTCGTTCTCCTCCTCGTCTTCTTCATCATCGTCTGGATCGTCATCGTCATGGTGATCATCGTCCTCATCGTCGCCTTCATCATCATCTCCCCCTCCATCCCCTGGAGGCCCGCCTTCACGTCCGCGACGGTTCGGAGGCTGATCTGGAGGGTCAGCACCGGGTCCAGGCTGTCTCTTATACACATCTGACGCTGCCGACGAAGGTTCGAGTGTA
>CAXHCG010000287.1:0-1729 GCA_964014905.1 uncultured Candidatus Poseidoniales archaeon
CTTGGGTCCAAGCGTCCCAAACGCCCGAGTATAGGCCAAACTAACCCATACGCCCTTGGTGTCTGCCACGGCGTCTTACCTATGAACTTCACTCAAAGAACATCCAGCGCCCATTGGCCAAACGAAGAACAACGCCCTCAACCTCCGCTTGCTCCATCAGTCCATCCACTGGGGTTTCAATGTCCTTCTTTTCCAGATGTTGCTGAACGGTTGAACGATCAATCGTGTCGTCACCGTCCGCCAATGACCTCAACTCCTTCAACAAGGCCCTTGGCGAAACTTCACGCGAGTCGCCTGGAGGCGCAGCCTTGGAGAGCCTGCTGCGCAATTCATCCCTCAGGGCTTCGGGTGTATTGGCCAAACCAACTTCAAGGTGAAGTTCAGCGCTTGAAAGGCACTCCTTCACCACTTCTGAGGTTCCATCGAGTTTGGAGCCGCAATGTGGACATCGGCCATGTTGCCTTCGCTGTCCGGAGCATTGTCCGCATGAACCGCAGCGAATAACGAGCCAACGCTGGTCGGACACTTCGCTCGCCTCAGAGTGAGAAATCATGCTTGTTCTGAGGCTGCCCAGGACGTCGAGCAGGAGCCGCGGGGGCTTTGCTATCGACACGCTTTTTGATTTCGGGAGCCGCCTTTCTTGTCAGTGCACCTCGGATTGGGCCGGTCTTGGTACGGGCACCGAGGGACAACGACTCAGGAAGAATGAGGGCGGCAACAGCCACACCGTGATGTTCAGGACCTGCTGTGACCTCGTCCACAGCAACATCGAACTGAAGCACTTCAAGGTCCCGACTTGCCAAGCGACGCTGCAGGTTCCGTCGGAGAAGCAACACGGTTTCCTCATAATCACGATCCGTGGAGATGGTTGCGACGATGGCACACTCGTCTCCTTCTGGCGTGACGCACGATGCCCATGCGACACCAGCGGATGCAGAGGAACCGCTCCACGCATAGGCCGTGGCAAGATGACACTCCACGAGCGAACCCATGGGGAGGGGGCGGGGAAGGGGCCGATTCAAACCCCAAGGGAAGCATGGCGCCCTGTGCCTGTATCAATCGCACATCGCCCAACCCCAATTCAACCAATCCTTGGTCAAAGGCGTCCTCGGCATTTTCTCCCCACGGAGCTACAGCGGTCATGAGCCATCCAGGGCAGGCAGGGGAACGAGCGGATTGCATGAAACGGGCTAAAGCGCAACGGGTTCATGAACAACTTGGTTGTAGGTCCTCCATGGCAGGGAGTCCACGTCCGCTGCTCGTCGTGAGCATTGGTGCTGTTCTTCTGATGGGGGCCTTCGCCGGCATCGAGTCCGGTGAGCATACCCTTACACTGGCCATAGGTGGGCTGTTAGCAACGCTCACGGGTGGTGCTTGGATGGTCCTTTCCAACCCTGCTAATTCCACCCACCGCTCACTTGGGCTCGCTCAGGGTGGACCCTTCAGCCGAGGTGAATCTGTTGAAACAACGGCGGACCTGCCCGATCCAATGGACCACGACGTCGATATGCCGCTTTAATCAAAACAGACGGATGGTTTCGAGATTGCTTGGGGCATAGGAACGGCACTGATACCGCTCACGAAGCGTGTGACCCAATTCATTGCACTTGTGATAATCACCGTGATGACAGATGATGATCTTTGGTTTGGTGCTCAATTTGTCAACAAAGTCGAGCAACTGCCGACGGTCAGAATCTGTCTCTTATACACATCTGACGCTGCCGACGAA
>CAXHCG010000288.1:0-1727 GCA_964014905.1 uncultured Candidatus Poseidoniales archaeon
CGTGGGCTCGGAGATGTGTATAAGAGACAGCTCTTGGATTGGTTGAAATGCCAAATGGAGTCCATGTTCCTGCGGATGCTGAATACGTTTGGTGGGGCCGAATTACCCTTGAAGACGACGATGAAGGTCCATACGTTGACATCACGGGGACCGTCGACGACGTGCGTCAAGAGCCTGTGATTGAAATCGATGGGTTAACCCATCGAAATGAACCAATTTTTCATGCCCTCATTCCAGGTGAGGCCGAGCATAAGACCCTGATGGGACTGCCGCGAGCCCCAACCATCAAAGCCGCTGTTAACGAGGTCGTTGACTGCATCGACGTGCACATGACAGAAGGTGGATGTGGTTGGTTAGGAGCGGTTTTGAAAATTCGTAAAAAAGAACATGACGACGGCATGAAAGCGATAGAAGCCGCCTTTGCTGGCCACAAAAGCATGAAGATTGTGACGGTCGTTGACGAGGACATCGACATCACCGACCCTGTCCGCGTGGAATGGGCCATGATGACACGCTGGCAACCTGACAAAGACACGCTCATTTTGAAAGACCAACGAGGAAGTTCGCTCGACCCTTCACGCTACGAGGATGGACGAACGTCAAAAATTGGTTATGACGCAACCATTGATTTTGGCGTGGACCGTTCAGGGTTCATGTCAGTGCAGTAAGGAGTGTTCAATTCCATGAGCCAAGACCTCCTGCAACATCCTCGCAGGAATCTGGGCAACCGGTACCGCTCAACGGCCCAAAAATTTGCAAAATTGGCAGAAAACGACCCGTCAAGAGCCAAGGAAAACATGGATTGGGCTGAACAAAACGCTCGGCAAGCGATTCTTCATGACTTCACCGATGAGCGAAACTGGCGTTTTCTCGCTGAGTTAAAATCGTTGAACAAGGATGAACGTGGCCTCCACGCTGTTTTAGAAGACATTTTCATCGTCCTCGGGAGGGACCCAGAGAACCTGGACCAACTTGCTGGCATCGATTATCTCAACGTCGGGCGTGAGTTGCTTGAGGCGGCCTTTGCTCGGGACGCACTTGACCCGGATGTATGGTGGGAACAGATTGGTAGCGATACCAAACAACTTGAAGAATTCGTGAATCGATGCCGACGGCTCGATTTCCGAGACCAGCGCGCAAACATCGTGTTTGGACGCCGGTTGGAGCGCATCAGGGCCGCCGGTCATGAACAGATCTTCATTGAATTGGCCCGACACCTTCTCGCCCATCGACCCATCAACCATGAGCTATGGCTGGAGATGGGACGTTTGCATGAACGCCGAGATGAGATGGACAGCGCATGGTCGTGCTACGACCAAGTTCAGCAGTTGCGACCACATCTCACCGAGCGAGACCGCTTCCTTGAACGGCTAAAAGGTGGGATGGATGGAAAAGAAAAGCAACCTTGGTCGGGGCCAACGATTCAGCACAGAGAATCGTTTTTGGAAGGCATGCGCGTGCTAACGGAACGAATTTCAACACCGAACGAAGCCATGAACACCGATCCACAAGAAATCGAAAGTCCGTCCGAACACCCAGACAAAGCCAAGTTAACTCACCACATTGAGCACGGAGATTACCAATCTGCTTTCTTCCTCGCTCGTCGGTTGTTGGCGTCAGGAGAAACCTGGGCCGAGCCATGGCTTGAAAAGATTCAATCCCAAATGAAGTGATTGCATGGCTTCCCATTCACCGCGGTTTGTGCTTGCTTGGGTCTGTCTCTTATA
>CAXHCG010000289.1:0-1724 GCA_964014905.1 uncultured Candidatus Poseidoniales archaeon
CCGCAGACGCGAATCAATTTTCTTGTGAGCGATGGTTCCTTCTTCTCCGGAGACAATGTCGATGACTTTGTATCCCATTCGCTCCCCGTTTTCGAGCAGTGGCTCGGTTCGTAGACCGCCGAGAATCGGGTTTTCAATTGATCCGCCGCGCATGGTAATCTCGCGTTTTCGCTCGTCGGACAACATGTCAAGGACTTTTTCCATCACGGCTGATTTTCCACTGCGTGGCAAGCCAGTGATGCCAATCTTTGGATGAACGCCCATTGTCAATTCATCTCCCAAAGAGTACGCAGGTTATGCTAACGAGGCAGTCGCTATAAATCATCGTGTCCAAAATGCGGGAATTCGGAAATCAAACCTGTGGTTTTCTCCGTTCAGCGGGCGAGATTGCTGAATTGTGGAAAGGAGTCGGGAAGTTCCACTGGCAGCATTTCCAACTCGTAATTGTTGACGTTGTTGTTGGCAGCCCAAGCTCGGGCCCATTCGTCAAGATCGTTGTTGTTCAGGTGGTTGCAAAGCCATTCTAAACCGGTTTCAATGTCTGCATGCTCCTGCATAAGTCGAGTCTGAATGTCATCATGAAGTTCGATGTGATTCACGCTGTTTCCAAGGACACTCCCTTCAGGGATAACGGCCCATCGTAGACGGCGCTCTTGGTGGGCGTTGACGATGGCTTGACAAGCGAGCCGTGGCCCATAGGAGGGGTGATGGTCACCGGCCCACATGGCGAGTTGCCGTTCACTGGCTCTTGATGGGATGTCGGTCCTGAAGGCGGGATGGCGAATGAAGACCTTTCCTTCTTCACTCTCTGAGAAATGCACGCCTCGAATGAACGGGCGACTACGCTTCCCCTTGACCCATGTTTCGATGCTTTTAGCGTGGGAGGTTTGGTCGATTTCACCGACGCGAACGCGAACCTGACGCTTGTTGGTGGTTAACGGGTGTTCTTCATCGCTCAAGCGGGGGAGTTTAGCCAAGCGGTCAAGCACCTCAAGGGTGTAATTCCGTTCCACGCGGTCCCGGGGAAGTCGAGGCACGGCCCATGTGTCTCTGGCCCAACCTTTCCATTGTGTTTCTTCGAGCTCGAACACAGGAACGCGGGATGACAACCCCTCTCCCTCTCGACGCAAGTCGGCTCGGGTGATGGGCCCTTGGAGGTTGAGCACGGCGGCTTCGCCACCGGCGGTGATGCCGAGAACAACAACCCCTTGCGTCATTCCCGGGAAGAGAAGGTTTGCCTCTTCAATCGCCCAGGCATGGGTCCAGGCGTGGTGCTTGACGAGCAATTCTCGTAGTGGGTGCGAGGATTGTTCTCGAAGGAGGCTGTCCGGCGCGATGATGCGCAACCGTCCGCCCTCATTCAAAATCTGAAGGCTGCGTTCGATGAACAGGCGGTAGAGGTTGACGTTTCCTCGCATGGTTGAGAAACGAGGCTGACCGTTATCGGTGAGGCTTCGTAGTTGCTCACCCAATTCCTTGCGGAGTTGACTTCCGTCATCCATGCCTCGGAAGCGGTCCTTTATTCGCAGCCAAGGAGGATTGGTGAGCACCAATTCAGGAGCGTGTTGCCAAGGCCATTCACCTTGCAACGCATCGCCTTGTCGGACGCCTTCATCGAGCAGGGCCTCCATTTCTTTCCGAGAGATTTTCCCTGGTGTTTCTGGGCCAAAACTAACCAACCTGTCTCTTATACACATCTGACGCTGCCGACGAAGGTTCGAGTG
>CAXHCG010000290.1:0-1694 GCA_964014905.1 uncultured Candidatus Poseidoniales archaeon
CGACGCATCGATGACTGGACGAACTCGTTCTGGCCTTACCACCTCAACCACAACGAATCGATGATGGCCACCGGGCGTGTTCGGATGGAAGGCATTTCGAATCAGTGGGTGGAAGCCGGAGAGGCAGAGGTCACGGTGACCCTGCGATCGACGCCTCCAAAAAACCTCTCGGGTGGACCCGATGAATGGACCGGTGATCCGGTTAACTGGTCGAGCTCATGGTCGGCTGAAGTTGGACCGGATGGACGGTTTTCGATTGAACTTGCAAGCCCTCTCCTCACCGATCCTGTGCCCAGCAACACCTTCATCGAGATCAAGCCGAGTCTCTCCCGTCGTGGTCCGTTAGGAACCAACGCTTCCTCAAGCGATGACGGAACCGTCGTCCTGACACCGACTCGCTTCCTGCACGATACCGTGCAACCGCTGGTTGACTCCCTCCGCGCCCTCGATTCAGGACAGGAAGTCATCGCAGACAATCACATTTCCATGTACGGCAAAGACATCGCCCTTCGCCTTCAACTCAGCGACCCAGAAGGTCTGTCCAACCAGTTGGAAGTGTGGACCTGGCTTGAGGGCATCCACGACACAAACGGAGACGGTACGATGGATGCTTCGGAGTACGCCCTTCAGGAGGTCAGTCTCAACCGCGGTGTACAGCAGCTTGAGGTGGATTTACCCCTCATCGCTTCCGAACAGGTCATCCCCGACGGACAGAACAGCGGGCGGCTTAGTGTGGTGCTCAAGGGAGAGGATCTCGCAGGAAATCCACTGCTGGGCGGTGGCGACTTTGGTCAGGCGTTGGACCTTGCTACCTTGAGCGTCCAGCGTCGGTCAGATACCACTCTTGACGTTGACAGCATTCAGTTGGACCGTGAACAAGGCCAACTCCTTGCGGGGCATGAGCATCATTTTTCCTTCTCGCTCGGTGATGCAAACAGCATCGAATCCCTCGAGTCCATTCACCTTGCGCTGTTGGGCGAAACCAACGATTCCTCGTGCTTCATCCACTATGAGCCTCGCTTTGGCGAGGTTGAATTCGACGAGGATTGTTTCATCGGGGCACCGTTCGTTTCTGTCCAAAAGCGACCCCTGCTGACCACCTACGATGTGGATGTTTCATTTCGGTTGGGTTGGAACGTTAGCCGCAACCTTACGGACGGCGGTGTGCCCTCCCTCAAAGTGCTCGATGAGGGACAAGACCTGGGTCTCGGCTTGTACCGCTTAAGTGCGCTCTCATGGATGGCAAGCGACGACGTTGAAGTGCGTTGGTTAAACATCACTGATACCCAAGCACCTTACGGGCAACACAACGAATCCACGTACTGGTTCCATCGAAACGACGTGGTCCATCACCGGATGGGGCTCTATCACACCAACACCTCCGTCCTCGCTGAACACTTCCCAAACGTCGGCCACTTCCGGTGGACGTTGACCGATGGTGAGCGTTCTACGTCGGACATCGTCAACCTCACAACCACCGGCGTTATCGCCTTCAACGCCACGATGAACGAGAACATTCTCTACAATGACGAGGGCGCGTTTTCAATCCAACCGGAGGGCATCGACAATCATTCCCTCAACGTTCTGGGCTACAACCTTGTGGTCGATGATGCGGCCCCGAAACTCTTCATTGCGCCGGGAATGCTTGAGAACTTCGCTTCGAACGCCCTGACGGCCGTCCCTATCACCTGTCT
>CAXHCG010000291.1:0-1683 GCA_964014905.1 uncultured Candidatus Poseidoniales archaeon
GCACTGGTAGGGTTGAAATGGGGTGTCCCTGCCCCAGAAATCGGTGAGGCACTTGAACGATTCAGAGATTTGGAACACCGCATGCAACGCATCCGAAAGGCGGACGGCATGTGGGTATTATCCGATGCCTACACCAACGATTGGGATGCCTTAGGCCTCGCTCTCAGTGACTTGTCACACATCCCTGGTGCAGCCAAAAAGGGCGCAATCATCGGACCTGTTCCGGGGATGAAGGCCGTGGATATCGAGCGGCTCAAGACCCTCATCAAAACGAGTGGGGTGGACAACACTTGGGCCATTGGTAAAGCATGGGACTCAGCCCCGGGCCCCAAGCCTTGGCGGCAATTTGCCTCTCCCGAAGAGGCGCTGAAGGCACTACAAGGGGAGGACAGCCCGTTCAATGGACACCATGTTCTTGTCAAAGGCCCGCGTTCCGCTCGATTTGAAAGGCTCACCGAAGCCCTCGTTCAGCCAGGGCATTCAACCCGACTTGTGCTCGATTTAAAAGCCCTGACACACAACCTCCAGCAACTGCGGCGTTACATCCGCAACCACTGCCCTGTTGGCACCGACCTCATCGCTGTAATCAAGGCGAGCGGTTACGGCACACACGCTGCGGCCATTGCCCGAGTGCTGCAATTCCACCGGGTCCCAATCGTAGCCGTCGCATGCACGGAGGAGGGGGTAGAGTTACGCAAAAATGGTATCACAAGCCGCATATTGGTCTTGAGCCCAACACCAAACACATTTCACGCATTGCTTCAGCATCGATTGGAACCGGCCATACATTCTGAAAAACAATTCGAAGCGTTGGTCCAAGAATTAGGAGACCCCAAATCTCCATGGCCTATTCACCTGAAGGTAGACACTGGTATGCATCGATTGGGATTTGCTCCAGATGACGAAGAATTGCTTAGAATCGCCGGCCACCCTATGGTAGAATTGAAAACCGTATTTAGCCACCTCGCCAGTGCAGACAGACCAGATCAAGATGCGGCCTCCCAAAGCCAAGCAGCAGCTTTCAATCGCACGGTGGAGTCCATTCGAGCGATACGTCCGAACGTCAAACATCACCTCCTCAACTCCTCTGGCCTTATCCGTTTCCCGGCCCTTGGGGGGGATTATATCCGCACGGGAATTGCCCTTTTAGGCGTGGTGCCTGACAACGACATGAATCTCCAGCCCGTAGTTCATTTTGAAACGACCATCGCATCCCTGCACCGCATCCCGCCTAACGAAGGGGTCGGGTACGGCTTGGAAGATGCAGCGCCCATCGAGCGCTTAATCGCCACCCTTCCTGTCGGTTACGCCGATGGGTACCCTCGAAGCCTGTCCAATGGGCGTGGTCACGTTGTAATCCGAAGCCAACGCGCACGAGTAGTTGGAAAAATATGCATGGACATGACCCTCGTCGACGTCACCTCCATTCCAGGTGTCAACATCGGTGATAATGTAGAGCTATTCGGCCAACAGATACCCATCGAGAATGTAGCTAAATCTGCAGGAACGATAGCGTATGAAATCCTGTCCCGTATCCCCACGCGGGTAATCCGAGAGCAACGCTACGGCTGAACAGAAACAGGCTCTTTGAGGAAGTACTTGTACTGCATACGTGTAATCCACCAGTACATCACTGGAACGATAATCAACGTTAGAAAAGTAGCAAACGTTAGTCCGTAAATG
>CAXHCG010000292.1:0-1669 GCA_964014905.1 uncultured Candidatus Poseidoniales archaeon
ATTATCAGCGGTCTCGTGGGCTCGGAGATGTGTATAAGAGACAGGGACAAGGGAGAGGCCGTCGTTGCAGCCATCAACAACACCGAGGTCGAAGGCCGCAAAATCAAGGTCGACATCGCCAAGGCCAAAGGCGGCAAAGGCGGTGGCCGCGGTGGCAACCGAAACGGCGACGCTGGAGGAAAATCCTCTCGTGAACTTCAGGCCCTTCGTGAAGAAGGCGACGGTGGAAAGAAGCGCAAGCGACGCTCTCGTCCGAAGAAGGATTGAAGGCAACACCCCCGCCCCTCAACCCATGGTTGAGTCTTCCGAACCACGCTGGTTGGTCCTGGACGGCTACGAAGACGAGCCCGCCGCGTTTGGTGTTCCGCCCTACGTTGGATTCCACATTCGCTACGTGTGCGGTGTGCTCGAAGGAGCTGGGACGCCCTATGATTACATGACGGCGGACCAATACAGGCAGCGGCTGAGGGAACAACCGGAAGCGATGCAAACGTACCTCTCAACTCGGCTCGGGATCGTTTGCGTGGCCGGCGCCGTCGTGCCTGGTAAGTACCTCAGGGGCACGCCAATTTCGCTCAAGGAAACGCAAGCCCTGATTCGTAATCTTCCAACCGATGTTCCCGCTTTGTTCGGTGGTTGGGCCATCAGAGGATGGAAAAAGCAGGGATGGACGCCTCTGCGGCCAAACTTCTTCCTCGCCGTGCAGGATACGGACGCGACGCTGCACCATTATTTTGAAAACGGCGAATGGAGAAATCGGCGAAGAACCGCCACACAATGGACGTCTTGGGCACAGGCTGGCGCCACCAGCAAGGCCGTGACCGAACACCCCGACCTCGGGACAACCGAACGACCGGGCCCGCTGACCTACGAAGTCGAGGTGTACCAGGGATGTGTGCGGTACAAGCGAGGATGCAAATTTTGCATCGAACCGAAGAAGGGTGTACCGATATGGCGGGAACCGGATGACATCATCAAAGAAGTTCAGTTGGCTCACGACGTTGGTGTCAAACACGTTCGTCTGGGAGGCATGACCGACACCTACACCTACATGGCGGAAGGTGTGCAGGAGCTGGAATACCCCATACCGAATCCTGAACCCATCGCTCGATTGCTCCACGGCCTTCGGGATGATGAACGGTTGGGAATTCTTCACACCGACAACGGCAACCCTTCGATCATCGCTGAACATCTCGAACCCTCAGAGGCCATTACAAAAACACTGGTTGAGACGTTGTCCGACGGCGCCGTCCTCTCGTTTGGTCTCGAGTCGGCCGACCCGATGGTCCACGAGGCGAACTGGCTCAACTGCGACGCTGAGCAACTAAAAACGGCCATCCGACTCATCAACAAACATGGGAGTGCGCGCGGTGAACGGGGGCTGCCCATGCTGTTACCCGGATTGAATTTCATTGCCGGACTCAGAGGCGAAACAGAAGCAAGTTATGGTCTGAACATGGACTTGCTGCGAGACATTCGGTCTGAAGGGTTGCTGCTGCGTCGCATCAACATACGACAAGTGGAAGGTGAGGGATTCCAAGACGTGCCCGAAAAAGCGTTCTCGGCGTTCAAATCAACCTGCCGAGAGGAAATCGACAGGCCGTTGTTGCGAGACCTGTTTCCCCTCGGAGAAACCCTTCGAGACGTCCATTGGGAATCGCACGACGGA
>CAXHCG010000293.1:0-1649 GCA_964014905.1 uncultured Candidatus Poseidoniales archaeon
GATTATGAGTCCACTGCTCTAACCAACTGAGCTATGGGCGCGCTCTTCAGACGCAAAGGTAATGCGTTCGCAGGTGTTCTTTTCTCATTTCTCCGAGCAAAGACAAACAAAAAAGGGGCTCCAGCCCCTTTTCAGAATATTTATTGGTTGGAGACGACCCGTGAATCGATTTGTTGCATCCAAGGCACTACCAGCCCAGACCAAAATTCAAACCGAAGCGTAAGCCCACGCCCTCTGATTCGCCAAATAAACCGGAGGCGTTGTCATCATCGTAGTCGGATTCAACACTGACTGATTTGAATTGTGGCCCTATGAAAAACTCCCATGCGATGTCCGATTGGCTCTGGTAACCAAACAACAAAGCAGCACCATTCGCAGATCGCTTGAGCATCACATCTCCTGTCTCTGCGTTCGTGTTCGTGACACTTCTGATTCTGCCCGCTAAGGAGATGTATACCCCTTTGCAAGCTGTGCCTTTCGGATAAAAACGCACTTCTGGAATCAGAATGTAACCAGAGCGATCTGAGGTGACCAAGGTCGTTTCAAATCCACCCGTGGTATCGGCTTCGGTCAATTCTGTGCTTCCCGTCATTATTCCGGCTGACAATTGAATAGAAAAATTTTCGTTTAACGCATGCTCATACGCCAATTGATACTGCGAAACGGCAAGTCCAAAAGGGTTGATTTTGACAACGTGTGTGTAATCGCTTTGTGCTTGACTCAAAGTGGCAGCAACGAGAAAAAGCCCAAAAAAACGGAGTTTTGTAATGTATTGCATGAGGTGAAACTACAATAAAAGGCCCAAGCCTCCCACAAGTCCATCAATCCGCTTGAACGCGAAGGACCCGAAACGTATCATTTCTCCAAACCCGTGCAATTCGCTGCTGCGCTGAATTCTGTCCATTTTTGCCCAAGACTCTTCCTTGCGGGTCGAACCATTCTACTCGATCATAAGGGAGATTGCTCGCAATCGTTCTAGAGGCTGCGTCAAACCATATACGCCAATCGCTTGCATCATGATCCGAGATGCCTGCCGCGTAAAAAATCGTAGCCTCACTGTCGGTGCCACAACCATACGAGTTGGTGACCGTGACCACGTGGTACAAGCCGTCGAACGGATCTTCCAATACTTGGTTCGTCTCACCTTCGATGGAGCCGCCGCTGAGTGTACTCCACTGATACCCGGCGATATCGGTTCCACCGCCAGAAGCGATGTACCCATCCGTTGGAATGTGATTGAGGATTTCAACGAACGGTGGGTTCGGAAATACTGCAATGGAAATGGTGGACGAATCCACACACCCCATTCCGTAACCTTGGTCCACCACATAAGTGACGTCAAAGTCCCCGGGAGGATTGATCAAGGCCGGGTCAAAAAACGCCCCAAGGACGCCATCGCCCGACCACGTGCCGCCCTGAGATCCTCCCGTAAGTGGCATCGGCGGGTCGTTGCTGCAGATCGAACTCGCAGAAGAAATAGTCGCATCAGGTGCAGCATTGACCTGAACGGTGCACGAGACTGCTGTGTCGCCGACCGTGTAGATGAGTTCATGCATGCCCTCCCCCGCTGCAATCGGATCCCAGTATACGCCACTGACTCCAGGCCCCGAAATCAGGCCGCCCGGAGGCCCCCACTCCAACGTTTGGAC
>CAXHCG010000294.1:0-1636 GCA_964014905.1 uncultured Candidatus Poseidoniales archaeon
CTCTGGAGGTACAGGACCCGTCCGACCTATCCAACCGCGCGGCCTTCGGGAAGCTCGTGGATAGCAACACGAAGTTCACACTGACGACGGAGAAGGTCGTACAGCAGGAGACTATCCTTGTCGAGCTGGTGCCCGAAGTGGCCAAGGTACCCTGGTCGTTGCCAAAGTCTATCTTCCGGCCGCGTGTGAAGGAATGTGAATCGCGCGGGTACTTTGACTCTGAAAGAGTCAAGGAGAAGTCTAAGACGAACGACTGGGACTCCATGCTCGGGAAGGAAAAGTTCAGGAGCATGCTCATTCGCGAGAACAAAAACGTCGACCAAGAGGTCGACTTCATGCTCAACAAACTGAAGAGAATTTTCAGTACGAACTGGTACATTCTTGCCTCCACTCACACGTACTACTGCTGCCAGGGCAACACTTCGCCGTACGGCATGAGCCTGAACGCCTACACCTCCTTCCTTGACGAGTGCGGTATCCCCGATCCGGACAGCCAAAGCGTCCGCCGGCCAGACCTCGACACGATCTTCTCGGTGGCAAACCTCGGGGGCGACACGCCGAAGGAACACCCGGACGCCGTGAAGGGGGTCGTCGTCGCCAACAAGCTCACACTGACTAGGGCGGAATTCATCGAGGCTATCATGCGGATAGGGATCGCGAAGTATGGCCGGGGCGTGAAGACCCACGACGTCTCGGAGGCGGTCAAGATGCTCTTCGACGAGAACATTGTGAAAAACCTGCCCAAGGAGTGCCTCTGGGTGTCTAACGACTTCCTCACGAACCGGCTCTACTTCCAGGAGGTAGACGAAGCTTTGAAAAAGCACAAGGCTCTCCTGGAAGCGATCTACAAGCGATACTGCCTGCGACCCCCTAACGGGGGCCTCCGCTCGAAGAGGATGATGTACAACGGTTTTGTCCAATTCATCGAAGATACGAGCCTGGTCAGCGAGAGCTTCTCCGTGATTGAGACGAAACTTGCCTTCCTCTGGTCGCGGATGCAGTTCAGCGATGAGTACAAGGACGCGTTGAAAGTCCAGAGCCTGACCTTCGTCGACTTCCTCGAGGCCCTGGGGATCATCGCGGACCGTATCAGCCTTCCTACGGCGAATGAGCTCGAGCAGCTCGGATATGCGTCCATCCTGGAGTGGCACCTGGACCGTGACAAGGAGCAGCTTGCCGAGGAGGACGGGGAGGAGCAGGGCGGGAAAGAGGAGGGCGGGGAGGAGGAGAACGAAGGGGGTGAGGCTTCTGGCGCGTCTGAGCGGCCCAAATCTACAGGTGCTGATGACACTGAGAAGACGCGGCCGCTCGCAGAGGAGGGAGCCGATCTCCTCAACCTGGTCTTCCACCGCTTGTACTACAAGCAGGGTGACGATGAGACCATGACCCTCGACATGGACGAGCTCCTGAAGGAGGTCAAGAAGAGGGACAAGGACCTTGGGTCGTGAGCTATGCGTTCTATCCAGACGCTCGCGCAATGCGGGTGAGGAGATTGAAATTATTTAAAGATGAAATTTGGAGGACTTCGCATGCCCGCATTTTCAACACACCGGAGCGCCTGCCGCGATGATAGCGTTCCTGCAGCACGGGCACGCCCCGCTCTTTCTGGCCCAGGTTTTTAGGCATTGTGCGTGGA
>CAXHCG010000295.1:0-1626 GCA_964014905.1 uncultured Candidatus Poseidoniales archaeon
ATTATCAGCGGTCTCGTGGGCTCGGAGATGTGTATAAGAGACAGATCGATGTTGAGGTGCTGCCTTCTCCAGAATTTAATTTGGTTTTGGACGCAACAGAAGCTTGTTCTCCATTGACTTTGACCTTGCCTGAGATGAATGCATCGAACACTGGATTCTGGTCGTTTGGTGACGGAACTTTTTCCAACGAGAGCACGCCGGCCCACAGCTGGAGCAACAACGGCATGGAGCTCGCATCGTTCACTATTGAATTTCAAGGATCCAACACTTTCGGATGCTCAGGCAATGCAAGTGCTAATGTGGATGTAAAACCTCAGCCAGTTGCTGCTTTCGTAAGTGCTGACTCAGAGGGTTGCGCTCCGTTTGATGCTTCCATCACTAATTTGAGTGAGCGAGCGGATAGCTATGTGTTCAACTTTGACGATGGCATGAGTGAATCCACAAACGATTTGGATCAAATCTTGCACACGTTTGCCGGAACCGATTCTATTGTGGAGTATACCGTGAGCCTTACAGCAATTCATGATTTGGGTTGCAGCGATGTTCAGGAAGAAATCATTACCGTATTCCCAGGTGCCACGGCCTCATGGATCGGCGCAACAGAAGGATGCGCACCTTTCAATGCATCCTTACTTTTAGATGCAACAGCAACGACCAACGCCATTTGGAACTTGAACGGTGAGATCTTCACTGGCGATTCAATGAATGCAACTTTGGCCGGCTCAACGGGGACAAATGCAGAACATACCATTGGTTTAGAGGTGATTTCTGAATTTGGCTGCGTGGATTCAACTGATATTGAGGTCACGGTTCACCCTGTCCCAGCCTTGAGCCTGTCCACTTCAACATCTGCTTCATGCTCTGATGAAATGTGGTTGATTTTCAATGACACACAATTTGCAGACAGCAGTGCGATTACATTCAGCGACGGTTCTGAGTTCATTAACCCAACGGATAGCATTGTAATGAACATGGTCAACGACAATCCAGACGATATGATCGTTGAAATGACGCTCACAGCTTTCACCAACTTCGGTTGCTCTGCTGCTTCAGGACTGGCCCACATCGTGCATCCAAATGTGACTGCAGATTTTACATCCCCTGAGGCAGCATGTACACCCTTAACCGCTGACTTTACCAACAACTCTGTGAATGCCTCTGGCACGATTGCATGGTCCTTCGGTGATGGTTCTACTTCCAACGAAAACAATCCTGCGCATGTGTTCAGCACCGAATCCATGGAAGACACAACATTCACTGTTTCACTTCTTGCGACCAATACCGCCGGTTGCGCAGATAGCACTTCCGCTGAGATCATCGTATTCGGACGACCTATCGCAGAAGTCGCTTTGGATAGCTTAGTGGGATGCTACCCTGTAGACGTCACCTTCGCCAATAACAGTGTGGGTCATACTTCTGTCTCTTGGAACTATGGAAATGGTGAATTCGGAGCAATCAGCGATTCGTTGCACACGAAAACTTTCTTCAATCCAACGGAGGAACTGATCACGTACACCACGGTGATGAGCATCACGAATGAACACAACTGCGAAGCTTCGGCAAGCGTGGATTTCGATGTCTGTCTCTTATACACATCTCCGAGCCCACGAGACCGCTGATAATCTC
>CAXHCG010000296.1:0-1603 GCA_964014905.1 uncultured Candidatus Poseidoniales archaeon
CCACAGCCCTTGATCGATTCCACGGTGATGACACTCGAGCCCCGTCAGGCCGAATTGCCGGTGCATGATCGTCGTTTGTTTGATGAGTTGGTGAGGAGGGGGTTTGCACAGCGGCGGAAGCAGCTTAGGAAGAATCTGCCGGATGGAACTAATTGGGAAGAGGCTTGTGAGAAACTGGATTTGAGCCCAACGGCAAGAGCGGAGGAGCTCAGTTTGGACGAGTGGGTAGCCTTGACTCGATTGGCGGATCCCTATTTTGAGAAGGAAGAAGGGCAGGGCGCTGGTGAAATGCTCGCGGTTGTCGATGAGAATGATCAGGTGGTCGGTAGCGAGCGTCGTGATGTCATTCATCGTGATGACTTATTGCATCGCGCGGTGCATATTTTTGCCCTCAACAAACATGGAGAGATCTTTCTTCAAAAGCGGTCCCGCCTGAAGGATAAGTGTCCCGGATTGTGGGATTCCAGTGCCGCGGGGCATGTCGATGCTGGCGAGGAATACGATGCCTGTGCTGCCCGGGAGTTGGAGGAGGAACTGGGCCTCGCTGATCACGATATGCGGGAGATTGGCCAATTGGGGGCTCACGCCAGCACCGGATGGGAGCATGTTCGCCTCTACGCAACGCTTGTAAATGGTAAGATTCGCTTTCCCTGCGTCGAGATTGAATACGGTCAGTGGTTTAGTATGGAGCAGATTGAGCAATGGGTGGGAGCGATGTCCGAGGACTTTGCTCCGGGTTTTCTCGCCTGCTGGGGGCTTTGGAAAGAGGCTAACCCTGGGCGTTTTGGCGAATCCTAGGCTGAAAAGAACCCGAAAAAGTATCGCTCCGGACTCGACAAAAGGGTGCTCTGGCGCTTATCACGCGCGCCTCCCGAGACAGTTACCATGACAGACCTCAGCAAATACCGTAATATCGGCATCTTCGCGCACGTGGATGCAGGAAAAACCACGACGACAGAGCGCATTCTTAAGCTCACCGGAAAGATCCACAAAACAGGTGAGGTTCACGATGGTGAGTCCACAACTGACTTCATGGAGCAGGAGGCAGAACGCGGAATCACTATTCAGTCTGCTGCCACCACTTGTTTCTGGGATGACCATCGCCTGAACATTATCGATACTCCGGGACACGTTGACTTCACGATTGAGGTATATCGTTCCTTGAAGGTTCTCGACGGGGGTGTCGGTGTTTTCTGTGGATCCGGTGGCGTTGAGCCCCAGTCCGAGACCAACTGGCGTTACGCCAACGACTCCGAGGTTGCTCGTATTATTTTCGTCAACAAGTTGGACCGTATCGGAGCTGATTTCTACCGCGTGGTCCAGCAGACCAAGGATGTCCTCGGTGCCGTGCCACTTGTCATGACTATTCCAATTGGATTCGAGGATTCCTTTGTGGGTGTTGTCGACGTTCTCGAAATGAAGGCGTATGTCTGGGACGACTCCGGTCAGCCTGAGAACTACGAAGTCACTGAAATCCCCGATGATCTCAAGGAAAAGGCCCAGAAATATCATGAGGAACTCATCGAGACTGCTGTTGAGCAGGACGACGACGTCATGGAAGCTTATCTCGAAGGAAATGTCCCGGACATTGCCACGATTAAGA
>CAXHCG010000297.1:0-1594 GCA_964014905.1 uncultured Candidatus Poseidoniales archaeon
CAAAGCCCATGCTCAATTACAAAGCACGCCTCTATTTGATGATTTACTCGGCACCCTACTTTCAGAGTCATCCAAGGTCCAAAATGAGCCTGTGGCTGCACCATCCTTCTGTCCAAAGTCCAGCGGCACGGTTTCTTTGGCTTGCCCCCCCGTGGTGGTAAGACCCGGCACCCTGTGACACTGGGTGATTCCGCATCGGATTCACCGCCGTCTTGGTACAAGCCCACACTGAACATGGCGCAGAAATAGGCCAGATTCAAGACGAAGACACTGGCCATCACACGCAGTACGGGGCTGCCGGATGGTTCCAATCGAAGGTCTTGTCCGTCTGAGATTATCCAGACAGAGCCGGTTTTTTTCTTGACCCAGACGACTGGGTGGCCTTCCACCATGACCCGCCGTACACCCCACCCATTTTGAATTTCAGCCGATGTCTGACCAAAAGGCGTTCGCTTCAGGGTCGGGTTCGGGTAGTTTCGGCTTTGTTGTTTCGTGAATTGAGGAACGGGAAGGGCCATCTTCTCCGTTATCACCGGTATCAGTGAATAAAGCCCCACTCGCTGCACTGTCCTTGGCCTCCGCGTTTTGAACAGGGGGCACTGCGGCTTCGATGGACCCCGCCTCGGCCGCCTCAAGGTGTGAGCGGTAGCGCTGTTCATCAACATCCAGCCCTTTCAGAAGGGCAAGAATGGTTGATTCGTGGAGTTGAGGGTTTCCACCATCTTCGAAAAACACCGGAACGATTGGACCGTTTCTTCTCGAAATGATGAGGTCGAAGCCGGGATGCTCGGTTGTCCATTTGTGGCCTTCGTCAATATGACGCTGCACACGTACCCTTCGCTGCAACTTGGTTGAAGAAAAATCCACCTCATCCCATGTTGTTTGGAACGAAGGCAACTTGCCGACTCGCTTGCGAACAAACCTTCCAGCGTTTGCATGAAAATAGATGCCTCTCTTCCGGGGGTCCGCAGCGGCAAGGAGAAGCCGGCTCAGCGGAAGCGTCAGGCACAACTCAATCGGAAAACCACCGCCCTCAGACTCAAGACTGGCCAATGAAACCGGATTGATGCTGGAAAGGTTGAGCCCATCGTTCTTGTGCATTCCAAGACCTTGCTGTGGGTTGCCATCACCAACATAGTACAGCCAAACGCCGTCGTATGGATGAGACCTCTCAGAGGAATAGTTCCGTTCTGTTCCATTGAAAGAAGTGAAACACCACTCCGGATGGAGGCGGCCTTCCGGAACGCTGAGGTCAGCGTATGTCCACGCTCCACCGAGATTTGTTTGCGGGAGAAATGTGTAACAGTAGTAGGCATCTTCGTCAACGAAACCAAAGACAACATAGTTGTCAACATTTTCCCACCTGTATTCCCTAACGTCCTCACCATCTATTTCCCGAACGTGCTGATCTTCGCTGACCTCCAGCGAATCAAGCGTGTAAGTATAGGGTTCATCAGGGTCAACGCAGTATGTTTGGCCCGGGAGGACTGTGTCGTTTTCAATATATTCTTCGCCGCAGCCATCCTCAACCATCGCAGGAATGGCTGACTCCACGATGAATTCGTGGATAAGCTGTCTCTTATACACATCTCCG
>CAXHCG010000298.1:0-1588 GCA_964014905.1 uncultured Candidatus Poseidoniales archaeon
GACCTAATTGAGGCCACCACAACGTCGAAGAGGTCCGCTGCGTAGCAAAAATATCTGCTGCTTTCCTGCTTTCGAGGTTGGTGAAAAAACCAATCTCTCGCTCGTTGATGTGACGCATTAGGACCATTCGATTGTGAGGATTTCCTTCTGCATCAACCGTGGCGAGGTTCATGGCGTCGGGTTCTGCCATGCCCAAATCCTTCGCTTCTTGAACCCAATCTGCCAACAACTGAAGCGGCCGTTCCGAATCCAGGGTCGTAAATGGCGATGGATGGTCGTCAATGTTCTGTTCACTCGGCATGATTTCACGGTTCAGTGTTCGTATTTCTAACAGTGTATTTGCCAACAACGCCTGGGCGTCGGCCCTACTTTTGAATATCAGGAAATCCTTCTTGCCTTGGCCTCGCTCATTCGCCCAATGGTATGACATGGCCTTGACAATTCTTCACGATGAACCAACGTTCTGCTAAGGCGACTCACCTGCGGTGGCTAAGGGGGCGGTCATCTTGTACCAGTTGGCATCTCCAATGAGAGCGAATAACGGAGCGAGAATTATACGAACGAACTCATTGGTCCATGCATGGCTGATGAGGATGAAAAACCCGCACCTCCCACAATCTCCATCTCCTCGCTCCTGGAACCAGCCAATGTGGAACCAGCGACTGGAAAACCCGAAAAAGATGAGCCAGAAACCAACGGATTCGAATATCTTCTTGGCCTTGTGGTACCACTCCTCTTTCTTCTCGCCATCTATGGCAGCGGGCTTCTTTCTGCGGGTCCTTGGGAATTTGATCGACGGGTGGAAGTGGTGCTGTACAGCGACGACGACGGCGTGTTCCAATTTTCTGCCGAGCCGGAAACCAGCCACGGCAAAAAGGAATCGGTGTCCATTGTTTTCCTCGATACTTCCTGGACCGACGACAACATGGCCATGGCTTATCGTCCAGAAATCCATATTGGCCCAACTTGGTCCAGTCAAACAATCTACAATGACCATTGTGATACTCCGCCTGGGAATACCGTTTGCATGTACTTCCTGAAGGATACTGGAGGAGGGGAGTTGGAATTTACAAAACTCGGTGAATACGACCAGTTCAACCACACCGCCGAATTTGTGCTCGAGGGCGAAACCGACGAATCGATTGGCGTTCGTATCGATTACCATGACCGCGGGGCAGCGCAACACTTCAACGATGTTGAGCAGCCTCGGAACGAGAAACTTGTGTTCACCCTTGTTCCACTTGCTTACGTGTGTGCCTTTGCATTTGCTGCCGTAACTGGGCGGCGTTCCCTCTTTAGTGGGCTCACGACCTCTATGGTCGTGATGGTGGCCCTTGGCGCCCTGTATACCTTAGCCGTCATCGGGACGCTTTTCGGCCTCGCCAGTGGCGGGTATTGACATCCACCGCTCCTCTCGGAGATTCAAAACCCACATGGTTGGGGGACGCTGGGGCCAACGGGCTGAATTGTGCGCAGTGAGGAAAGCCCGTGGTAAAGCGGCCACGTCTCCTACAAAAAGAGGCAAAGTGGACGCTGGGGGATTTGAACCCCCGGCCTTCTGGTTGCAAACCAGACGCTCTTCCAACTG
>CAXHCG010000299.1:0-1581 GCA_964014905.1 uncultured Candidatus Poseidoniales archaeon
TTGATGAACTGCTCCGATCCAATAGAATCGATTCCGTTGAACTAGAAGCCATTGCCGTGTCTTCCGGTCCAGGCAGCTACACAGGGTTGCGGATTGGTATTTCCACAGCAAAAGGCATAGCGCATGCCCATGGATTGCCTCTGATGGCCTTTGACAGCCTCGACGTGCAGGCCCGTGCAGTGGCCATCGAAGGAAAATGGGATACCATCATCGCTGTGATGGATGCACGGCGGGATGAAGTTTACACTGCAAGTTTCGTTCTGACAAATGATGCGCTTGCCTTTACTGATCCAACCCGGGCAGTCATCCTTGAACCTCAGATGGAACTTACAGACTTATTTCCTACGTTGTCCGATTGCAGCGAATTACGTCGCGTCTGCATCATCGGAGATGCCGCTGAAAAGACGCAACGACTGATGGGAGATCGCATGTCCAAATGCTCATTTGTGACTGATTTTCCACTCGCGAAACATATGCATCAACTCGCATTGTCCGCTTTCTCGAAAAATGAATTTGAAGACTTGGCCTATTTCGAGCCCCGCTACCTCAAGGAATTCCAAGCTGGAGCGCCGCGCGATCCCCTCGGACTTCGCAAACAAACCATCCGATGAAAACAGTGTTGAACCGTCTGTTGCTATGTGCCGTTGTCCCCATCATTTGCCTCCAATCCCGATGCAATGAGCAAGAACAATACATTCCCTATGTACCGGTGGACTTCTCTGTCAACGTCAACCTACCGGCTTACATCAATCTCTCCGTTCCAAGCGGCCACGTGCTCGTGAGTGGCGGATCCCAGGGCATCGTTCTCTATCGTTACACTCTGGATCAATTCGTAGCCCTAGATCGCCATGCTACGGCAGACATTCCATCCAATTGTCAGGTCGAAGTCGCAGAGGATGGGTTGATGCTTATTGACCCCTGTGGAGACTCGGAATGGTTGATCATCGACGGTTCGGTGGTTTCAGGTTCTGCCACCTATCCCTTGCACCAATACGGCACGCAGTGGGACCCACCCATTTTACGGGTTTACAACCTGTGATCCGAACCATCGAAAAGACACTGCGAGTCATTCATTGACTCGCATCCGCTCCATGAGAGACGGCACAAGCTCGATAAACAGTGAAGGAAGAGGTGATTGAAGGAAAGCCAAAAACTCGTGGGCTACGCCATAACCGGACTTGCCAGGAACAAGTGCTATGAAAACCGCCATGATCGCCCCGGCCAAACCATACATCACCACCAACCAAGGCCACCGATCAAAGTGTCCCGTAGTTTTCAAGAAAAGGCCATCCAAGGCAAAGAAGGCCAAGAGAATGAGCGCACTTAACCCCCATTTCAGACCTTTTAGCTGGGTCAAGGTCATGCTGTGAAAGCCGTTCCATGTACCTCGCATGATGTAGTAGTGAATGCGCATCGGTTGTGGGTTTTCTTCCCACCACTGAGCCCTCATTTCCGGAGTAAAACTAGCTACCTCAGGGTATTGCTCAATTACTTGAGTGTAATGATTCAACTGGATTTTGGCCTTCTCTTGATACTGTCTCTTATACACATCTCCTAGCCCACGAGACCGCGGATAATCTC
>CAXHCG010000300.1:0-1572 GCA_964014905.1 uncultured Candidatus Poseidoniales archaeon
TTATCAGCGGTCTCGTGGGCTCGGAGATGTGTATAAGAGACAGCTACTCAGCCTGCTCCGATGGCCACTTCGATACCTCTCCACGCGCTGAACAAAAGCAGCGCCCGAGTGGCAAAATTCGCAGTGAGGCCTTGGAAGGGTCGAGTGGAAAGCTACACGTTCATTTCCAAAAGGAATGGACAGGAGGTGACCGCGCACAAGTTTGAGTGCTGGCTAATCGGGAACAACGCCCAGCAGTACTGCATCGGATTCGTCAAGGGCACCGAGGCGCAGTGCAAGGTTGCCCAAGGAAAATTCTCTGAAGACACCGTCTGGTCCTTGTCGAAGGTCGTGCTGGACAGCTACGCGCAAGCGACGTACATCTCAACGCCGATCCAATTTCGCGTGGACCTCGGGAAGTCCACGATGACACCGTGGGACGACAAGGAGCTTATTGCTTCCCACCCGAAACATCCGGTGCCTCCGCGCACGGTGGGAGACGTCGCGCTCATCTCCACGAACAGGATGACGGACTTGATCGCGATGGTCAAAGAGGTCTCCCCAACGTCACGCAGGACCAGGTCGGAGGAGGAGGTCGTGGATATCGAGCTGCTGGACAACTCCACGACGAAGGCCGACAAGCTCGCCACGATCATGGTGAGCGTCATCGGGACAGACAAGGTCGAGCTTCTGCGAGCGTCCTTGGGGAAACCGATGGCGTTCTTCAACCTATCGATAGTTTGTCAAGGGCGAGGAAGCACTCCGCAAATAACACACTATGCTCGAGAACTCTTGCTGGATGCACCCGACTGCGAAAAGACCACGTCGCTGCGTGATAGCCAAGAAGAGCTTTTCGGCGCGACGAACACCGAACAGCTCAGCGCGGTGTGGACTCCGCAGTCAACGAAAGACGTCAGCGGGCGACAGTCCCTCTCTTGCGCTGCGTTCTTGGACTTCACCACGGACATCCCAGATGCAGCCTTCCCCGAGGTGGTGCAGATCATGTGGGTCCATATCGAGGAGCCCGAGCCAGACGAAGACATCTTGGACCCCACGGGCACCCACATCTGGTACCGGGCAGCACTCCGGGACGCGAGCGGCTCGGTGACCTTGGGGATCCCTGCGCGCAGCGCCTTCGAACTTGCTGGATGTAGGAGCCTGCAGGAGTTCGTCCAGAAGCACAGAGAACGGGATCTGAACATGCCACTCTTGAGCCACGTGCGTGTCTCCAGATCCGTCGTCACGAAAGAGGGCACTTCGGAGTCTCGCAGATTCGTCAACCACACCGTCGAAAAGGTTGAGGCAGTCTCGTGGGCTACGGAGTCTGCGCCGAACGCCGCTTACACCGACGTGCTGGCCATCCTGAACAACTGCCCCGAGCACGACCAGGGTATCTCCTTCGCCTTCTTGGGGGACATACAGCCAGACCCGCACTACGGCATGCGCGTCGTCTATGACGGACAGGACGGCCCGAAAGGCCTCTACGTCGGTGCGCTCGTCGCCTGCTACGGGAAATCCAAGGCCGTTAGGCTCGGTGAGGACGGGTACATGGTGACCACCGCCGACGTCAAGGACATCGCAAACCCCGAGGGA
>CAXHCG010000301.1:0-1567 GCA_964014905.1 uncultured Candidatus Poseidoniales archaeon
GACAATGGCGGCTCGGGACGGGGAGCAGACGGCCGCGGTGTAGGCGCTGGTTAGGAGGGTGCCGCGCCCGCGCAGGGCATTGAGATTCGGGGTGGGCACTGGACTGGCGGCCTGACCGGGGTTAAGGGTCTGGAGGTATTCGTCCATGAATTCCCAGTCGGCGTAACCCGCGTCGTCCGAAATGATCACGACGACGTTTGGTTTTTGAGCAAAAACGGGTGAGACCAGGAGAAGAAGGGCAATCGGAAGATACTGGAGCGACATGGCGGACTGGATGAGTATTTCAGATGAATTGAGAGATGTCTCTGCCAATTCTTCAATGCCCGGTCCATTTCCGAGCGGGAGCGGCGGTTCATTCGGGTCCGCGTTGAGAAGCGATAAGCGGCTTGATCTTCATCTTGCGGAATTTCACCCAGCCGGCGTGGTTTTCGGCGCCGTAGGTCTGGATGGCGAGGTGGCCCGGAGCAAGGTGCTTGGCGAGGCGCTTCGCATCTTGGTAGTCGACGATCTTTTTGCTGTTGAGCCAGACTTCAATGTGTGGGCCGAGAGCTTTGATACGGAGGGAATTCCACTCCTTGGGTTTGCGGTGTTCGTCTTTGGCATCGCCCCTGTCGAGCCACTCACCGAGGTAGAGCCCGACTGGTTCGTCGGCCGCTCCTCGGCCGATGTTCACTTGAAGGCGGTCGCCTTTCTGTTTCAGGTCGTAGCGCAGATAGATCCCGCTGTTGTATTTTCCGTGCTCATCGATTTTGAATTTCAGGCTGAGATCGAAATCCTGAAATTTTGCTTTGGAGAGAAGAAGACCCGAGCGTTTGGGATCACCATCCTGACCGCCGGAGAGAATGCCGTTTTGGTAGGTCCATTTGGCGCTGCCCCGGGAGGTCCAATCGTCGAGGGAATTGGACGGGAAGAGGGAGAGTTCTTCGGAATGAAGAAGATGGGTGGCAAAAAGGAAAATGAGGAGGCGGAACATGGGCGGGATAAGACAATCAGACCGGAAATACTCGACAAATGAAAAAGAGGGGCGCTTTTGTGTCAGGGCTCCGGGCTCTGCTAGTTCGAGACGATACGATAATAGCGGGTGGAAGGGCCTGCGGGGTCGGTGAAGGTGAGGAGGCTGTTATCCGGGACGTTGTTGAAGGTGGAATCGGAGAGATCGCTGAACCAGTTTTCGAGGTCGTCAGAATATTCGACTTGGTAGCTTGTGCCGGTGACGCCATCCCAGGTGAGGGTGGTAGCGGTTTCCCCATCGTGAGTGAGAGTGGGAATGGGTTCGATGAGATCGGCAGGGCCGGTGGAATTGACGGCATAGTCGGCGACGAGGAGGAAGTTGTCACCGTGTCGAGACACGAGGGGGGAAGAGACCTGCCATTCAAGACCGACGTAACCAAGATTGATGTCGGCTGAGTTGGCGGCGGTGGTGAAAGTGGCGTCTTCGAAAAGAGGGAGGCCGGAGAGTGAGGCGGACCAGGTATTGCTGGTGAGGTTGATGGAGATGAAGAGTTCGTCGAGTTCTTCGTGGATGAAGTCGGTGAGAGTATCAAACTGTGTCGATGTGCTGCTATCG
>CAXHCG010000302.1:0-1555 GCA_964014905.1 uncultured Candidatus Poseidoniales archaeon
GCACAGATGGTGGAGTAACGTGGAACACGGAGGATGCTTGTGATCTGACTCCTGATATCGACTTTGATGGTTACGAAGCAGTCTTTGGATCAATCGCTCCTGATGTGGTTAATGGCCAGCTGGAGATCATTTACCAGCGCGACTTTGAGCCTGGGCTCCACGTACGTGGTGACTTAGATCCAATCGATATAAATGACATCGTGCACTTGCGTGTACCCACGGACGACCTGGGCGATTGTGCAGATGTCGAATTTGAAGATTGGGTAGGCATTGCCGAAGCCATTGATCCCAATGACATTAGCATGTATCCCAATCCGGCGGATGACCAGGTGGAATTGGTGATCAATCGACCTGGCGCACACCAGGTGGACGTTTGGAGTGCCAAGGGTCAACGTGTGCTTTCAATTCAGACAAGTGCCATGATTGAGCATATAGAAACGAGTCAATGGTCTCCAGGGATTTACTTGGTCAACATCGCTCAAGGAGATCATCATACTGTGGTGCGATTAGCCGTTCAGTGATTCCTAAAAATGCAATTTGAAGCCCTTCGCTCAGGTGAAGGGCTTTTTTATTCCCGAATTTTGAAGTCGTCAAGAGGAGCGCATTAATTTTACGGCATGCTAGCGGAAATCATCACCATTGGAGACGAATTGTTGTTGGGACAAACCATTGATACCAACTCCGCTTGGATGGGGTCGCAACTTGCTGCTCATGGAATTCGTGTCCATAGAATCACCTCCATTTCCGATGAGTCAGAAGCGATACGCGCAGCGTTGGATGAGTCCTTGTTGCGAGTGGATTTCGTGCTCATTACCGGAGGGTTAGGTCCTACCCGGGACGACATAACCAAGCAAACATTAGCGGATTATTTTGATACGCAACTGGTCATGGATGAGGCGATTCTTGAACGTGTTACAGAATGGTTTGCTGGCCGAGGATTTGAAATGCTTGAAGTGAATCGACACCAAGCGATGTTGCCCGAGACATGCGAAGTTCTGATAAATCCGAGGGGAACAGCCATGGGCATGTGGTTTGAGCGCGATGTTGGAAAAAAGGTGGTGGTGAGCATGCCTGGGGTTCCCTACGAAATGAAAGGGCTGATGGAAGAGGAGGTGTTGCCACGTGTTGATCGGCACTGGGTGTTGCCGACACGCTACCATCGCACGCTCCTCACTCAAGGGGTGGGTGAGAGTTACCTGAGTGATCTGGTTTGGGATTGGGAGGAACGATTGGAGTCGCGGGGGGTTTCAATTGCTTACTTGCCTGCACCTGGTCAGGTGCGCGTCAGGCTCAGTTCGGTTGATGCGGATTCGTCGTTAGCCAAAGAACGGGTTGAGGCTGAGGTCGCTGAATTTTTGACCTTGGCTGGAGGTCACGTCGTATCGGATCAGGATGAGCCCTTGGGAGCGGCAGTGGTTCGGATTTTGACCCAGCGAAAAAAGACCTTAGCAACAGCAGAATCTTGCACTGGAGGTGCAATTGCCTCAAGTATAACTGCGGTGCCCGGAAGTAGTGCGATGTTCTTGGGGGCTGTCGTGGCCTATGACAATCGCAT
>CAXHCG010000303.1:0-1531 GCA_964014905.1 uncultured Candidatus Poseidoniales archaeon
AGCGGTCTCGTGGGCTCGGAGATGTGTATAAGAGACAGCCTCAAAACCATGCTGAAGCTGAATCGGCTCGCAATCGTCTGAAATTTGAGGAATTACTGCTTCTGCAACTGAAGTTGCTGATGCAAAAAAGAGAGCAAACGCAGGATATGCCAGGGGTACGTTTTGAGCAGGTTGGGGCATTGTTCAATGATTTTTACACCAACCATTTGGGATTTGAGTTGACGGGAGCCCAGAAGCGAGTGATGCGTGAGATACGCTCAGACCTCAACACCGGATGGCATATGAATCGCTTGCTTCAAGGGGACGTGGGCAGTGGCAAGACCATGGTCGCGCTTTTGACCGCTCTTCTCGCAATTGATAACGGTTACCAAGCTTGCGTAATGGCTCCGACCGAAATTTTAGCGAATCAACACCTCGAGTCTTTTCGGGAGGCACTGGGCTCCCTTCCCATTCGCATAGAATTGCTCACGGGTTCAGTCAAAAAAGCCGCCCGTCGCCCTATTCTAGAAGGGCTTAAAACAGGTGAGGTGGATTTGCTCATTGGCACACATGCGCTCATTGAGCCCGGGGTCGAATTTCATAGATTGGGATTAGCAGTGATTGATGAGCAGCATCGTTTTGGAGTTGCGCAGCGGAGTAAATTATGGGCCAAGGCCTCACCGGCACCTCATGTGCTTGTGATGACGGCGACGCCCATCCCAAGAACCTTGGCGATGACAGCATACGGTGACTTGGATGTGAGTGTCATTGATGAAATGCCTCCCGGTCGAAAATCCATTAAGACGGTGCATCGCACCGATAGCGCTCGTCTATCTGTTTTTCAATTTATCGAGGAGGAGATTGCTCGTGGCCGGCAGATTTACGTCGTTTATCCATTGATTGAAGAAAGTTCGAGCATGGATTACAAGGATTTAATGGACGGATATGAAAGCCTTTCACGTCGTTTTCCGCTTCCTGAATTTCGAATCGGAATCGTCCATGGTCGCATGAAGTCAGAAGATAAGGACATTGAGATGGAGCGATTTTCGAACGGAACCTCTCAGATTTTGGTCGCTACAACGGTCATTGAAGTTGGCGTGAATGTCCCGAATGCGAGTGTCATGGTCATTGAGAGTTCGGAACGTTTTGGACTTGCTCAATTGCATCAATTGCGCGGTCGTGTTGGACGTGGTGGTGAGCAGAGTTACTGTGTGCTGATGACGGGAGAGGAGTTGTCGAAGGAAGCACGTCGTCGGTTGGAAACCATGTGCAGAACCGATGATGGATTTGAGCTTGCAGAAGTAGATATGGAACTTCGAGGACCTGGCGATTTGATGGGCACGCAACAGTCGGGCATTCCGGATCTGAAAATGGCGGATTTGATGCGTGACCGTGAGATCCTGACCACTGCACGCTACATCGGAAATCGGATTTTGGAGGAGGACAGTGATTTGAGCAACCCGGAACACGCTATCCTCAACGCAGCGTTGATACGTGCTCGAAAAGGTCGCACAAACTGGAGCAGAATCTCCTGAACTTTACGCCATGTCTC
>CAXHCG010000304.1:0-1530 GCA_964014905.1 uncultured Candidatus Poseidoniales archaeon
ATGGGGATAGATTATTGCAATTATTAATCTTCAACGAGGAATTCCTAGTAAGCGCAAGTCATCAGCTTGCACTGATTACGTCCCTGCCCTTTGTACACACCGCCCGTCGCTCCTACCGATTGGATGATCCGGTGAATAATTCGGACTGCGGAGTTGCTCGGTTTCCGAGCTTCACTGCGGGAAGTTTAGTGAACCTTATCATCTAGAGGAAGGAGAAGTCGTAACAAGGTTTCCGTAGGTGAACCTGCGGAAGGATCATTCACACGAATCCAACCCTAAACCGTGAAGCTTACCAGGGACCGGGCGCGTAGTTTCGCCGTTGCGCGATCTCCGCCGCGAGCTTACCCAAGGCGACGTCCCGTTCGCTCTACTCCAAACGGCTCCCGAGCGCTGGCCTCTTTACCCAGGCGTATCCTCGGGATGTTCCGGGAGCGAGCCCGCCTCCCAGTGGGGGGATGTGGTAGGGGCGCTTCGCCGCTTTTTCTCTCTCACTCCAACTCCGAATGTGATTGACAACGCAACCAATTAAAACTTTCAGCGATGGATGCCTCGGCTCGAGTACCGATGAAGGACGCAGCGAAATGCGATACGCATTGTGAATTGCAGAATTCCGTGAGTCATCAGATCTCTGAACGCACTCTGCACTCTCGGGGTCACCCGTGAGTACACCTGGTTCAGTGTGTTTTGTTCCTCGTGCCAGCTGCAATCGAGCAGTTCAATGGCGTTGGTGTGTGCTGCGGGGTCCGCCCCCCCGGCGCATGAATGGCATCAGGGCTCGCTCCTCGCAACCAGGGTGATCGCAGCTCGTCTGCGTTTCAGTCTTTGATTGCCATGGAGGCTAACGAGGTACCTGCGCTTCTTGGCGGCCTCTCCCCTCACCGGGAGTCGCTGCTTCCAATACAAACCTGAACTCAGGTGGGGCTACCCGCTGAACTTAAGCATATCAGTAAGCGGAGGAAGAGAAACTAACCAGGATTCCCTCAGTAAGGGCGACTGAAGAGGGAAGAGCTCAGGATGAAAATCGGGGACTTGTCCTTGAATTGTAGTCTTTAGGGGTTCTACCAGTGACGGCGCCGGTGTAAGTCTCTTGGAAAAGAGCACGCGGAAGGGTGAGAGTCCCGTCTCGCTGGCATCCCGTCACGTACGGTGTTCCTCCGACGAGTCACGTTCCTTGGGACTGGAGCGCAAATGGGTGGTAAATTTCATCCAAAGCTAAATATGGACTCGAGACCGATAGCATAAAAGTACCATGAGGGAAAGGTGAAAAGGACTTTGGAAAGAGAGTTAAAAGTGCCTGAAGTCGCTGAAGGGGAAGCGGATGAAACCAGTCTTGCTTCGCGAGATTGTCGAGCGCCAGATCTACCATCCTCAGGGCAACCGGGGTAGCGGGTCGTTCGTGCTCGGTGTTTCTCGTGGAGTGTGTCAGCCTGGGCTGCTGTGGTCGGATAACCTCCGGGGGGAGCTTCGGTATCCCTGGTTGGAACTTCCGCGGCGGCTGAGGTACGGCTTCGGCCGAGGCTGACGAAATGG
>CAXHCG010000305.1:0-1529 GCA_964014905.1 uncultured Candidatus Poseidoniales archaeon
GGATGGAAGCCCTGATCAGATTTCTCTTCTGATCAGGGCTTCCATCCCTTTTCGTAAGGTCACCGGGGCAACAAGCAGCCGTCGGAAACTTTGCTGTTTGGAAAAGCCTGTCAGGTAATTGAACAATTCCACGAGATCTTTGCCAAGCTCTGGGCGCTTGGAAAGCAATCCCAGATCGGTGTAAAGCTTTGAAGTCTTTGAATTGTAATTTCCAGTCCCAATGTGCACGTAACTTCTTAATTTGTCCTGTTCCTTGCGAACAACAAGAACGATTTTGGTGTGTGCTTTGAGCCCTAGAACTCCATACACCACATGCACGCCGGATCGCTCCAGATGACGCGCCCACTGAATGTTGTTGTCTTCATCGAAACGCGCTTTCAGTTCCACGAGAGCCATCACCTGCTTGCCGTTTTCAGCGGCGCGGATCAGTGCTGCGATGATTGGTGAATCTTTGGATGTGCGATAGAGAGTCATTTTGATTCCCATCACCTGGGAATCATCAGCAGCTTGATTGATGAATTCTTCAACAGTGGTGGAAAACAGGTCGTAGGGATGGTGGAGAAGGATGTCCTGTTTGCGGATCACCGAGAAGATGCTTTCGAATTCATCGGATTTGATCGATCCCTCCTCGATCAGATGTTGTTGGGTGCGGGCCATGATTGATGGCGTCTGACCACTGTGCGATTTCTCCTTGAGATCCGGAAGCGGTAATCCCATCAGACTGAAAAGATCATCCAGTCCCAGGGGACCATCAATGGTGTAAAGATCCTCTTTCTCCACGGAGAGGCCGGTCATCAGCATTTCGACAACATCCCGGGGCATTTCGTTCGGGACTTCGAGCCGAACCACTTCTCCTCCCATGCGTCGTTTGCGAAGGCCCTGTTCGAGAGCCAGCATCAGATCATCGGCTTCGAGATCGCGCAGTTCCAGATCGGCATCGCGGGTGACCCGGAAGAAATAGTGCCCTTCAATTGTCATGCCGGGGAAGAGCAGTTCAAGGTTGAAGGCAATCACCTGTTCCAGGGGGATAGCGGTATGCGTCGGTAGAGGATCGCGTTCGCTCAGGTGAGTCGGTACAGAGACGAATCGTGGCAGATTTTTCTGTGGGATCTTGACGCGTGCGAACTGGCGCTGCTCCGTTTCAGGATCAAGAATCACCGCCGCCACATTCATGCTCAGATTGCTGACAAATGGAAAGGGATGGGCCGGATCCACTGCCAGTGGGGTGAGGACAGGAAACACAGATGTGCGGAAGGTGTCATCAACCCAGTGACGTTGTTTCTTGTTCAGTTGTTCGTAATCCAGCAGCTGGATGTTGTGTTCGAGCAGTTTCGGCTTGAGGTGATGTTTGTAATGTTCCTGTTGCTTGTGTAGCAAAGGGATCAGTCGTTCCCGGATGGTATTCAACTGCTCCAGTGGTGTTTTTCCGTCTTCGCTGGGTGTTGTGATTCCTGCTTCAACCTGAGACTTCAAGGATGCCACCCGCACCATGAAGAACTCGTCGAGATTGTTGCTGAAAATGGCGCTGA
>CAXHCG010000306.1:0-1522 GCA_964014905.1 uncultured Candidatus Poseidoniales archaeon
CATGACTACGACAATCGCAACCATTCAGGAAGGTCAGCTGACAGATGCTTACACAGGAACGACGGTAGTGACCAACGGTGTGGTCACTGGTGTCTTTGGGTCGTTGGTCAGCTTGCAAGATGGCCAAGGCGCATACAGCGGCATTTGGATGTTTGGATCAAACGTGCCGGTTGTAGTCGGTGATGACGTCGAGGTTACGGGAACAGTAGCCGAAAACTTCGGGCTAACCCAACTGACTGGAGTATCAGTTGTTATTAATGCACAAGGCGTGGAACTGCCAACCCCCGAGTTGTTGAGCACAGCCACCGCTGCGTCCGAAGAACAGTGGGAAGGCGTCTTGGTCCAAGTAACCGGTGACGTAAGTTCAGAAAGCCTCGGCTACGGCGAGTGGGGTGTGGACGACACTTCAGGGGACTGTCGAATCGACGATCGCGGTTACGATGCCATTGGCACGGGCAACGTCACAGCTGGAAGCACCTGGCAAGTGACGGGTCCGCTCGATTACTCGTTTGGTAATTATAAAATCCAACCGCGTTCTGAGGCGGATGCTTTGTTGTATGGCTGCACAAACGCGGATGCTGCAAATTACAATCCAGGCGCTGGAATAGACGATGGCTCGTGTGAATTCACCGGTGAATCTTGTGGCATCTTCTTCTCAGAGTATGCGGAAGGCAGCGGCAACAATAAGTACCTCGAATTGTACAACCCAACGGCCACAACCGTTTTCTTAAGCCAATTCATTATGGGCAATTGCAGCAACGGCTGTGATACACCCGATGCACCCTCCGTGAGTGACCAGTTCGATTACTTCACATTTAACTTCCCCTTCGATGCGGAGATTGCTCCGGGGGGAACTTACATTGTAGCACATCCCTCTTCCGCTCAGGAGATTTTAGACTTAGCGGACATCACTTATACATACCTCTCCAACGGTGACGATACGTATGGCCTATTCGAATTAGTCGGCAGCGACACTGTAATGGTGGATATCATTGGAACCATTGGCCCTGACCCGGGATCAGGTTGGGAAGTGGCAGGCGTTCCAAATGCTACCAAGGATCATACGTTAGTGCGAAACGAATTTGTTTTTACAGGTAACGGTGGAGATTGGTTGATGTCTGCAGGGACGAACGAATTGGATTCCGAGTGGATAGTGCTTGATCAAAACGACTTCAGTAATTTGGGCATGCACACGTTCTCGGGAACATGTGCAGCTTCTACTGCTGGATGCACCGATCCATTTGCGGTGAACTACGATGAAAATGCGACTTCGGACGACGGTTCGTGTATCTACATCGCAAATTATACCGTGCAAGAAATCCAATCTGGAGGATTGAGCGGTCAAATGCAGACGCAAGGAATCGTGACAGCTATTTACCCACCAACCGGGGGATTAGCGGGCCAGGCGTCCTACGTTATCCAAGATGGTTCAGGCCCTAACTAGGCTATTTGGGTCATTGGTGATGGTGTCAATTTTGGTGACGAAGTATCTATTTTGGGTAATGTGGCTGAAGTATATGGA
>CAXHCG010000307.1:0-1518 GCA_964014905.1 uncultured Candidatus Poseidoniales archaeon
CACTCGAACCTTCGTCGGCAGCGTCAGATGTGTATAAGAGACAGATCCAGTGCGCATGAGCTTGTTGATGTAGCGCTCGACCACGGAAAGCTTGGATTTTCCAAACCAAGCGTTGGCGTGCCGGCCACCGGTGTGAGGAACACCGACGGTGGTCAGGTTGACGTAGGGGGCGAGTCCGGGGTCGCGGCAGGTCACTTCTGAAGCATCCCACTTTCCAAACACGTTCGTACCAATGCCAGCGATTGGTTTGATTTCAACAACTTCCGTTTCTTCATCGCTCATCATCATCACCTCAGCGGACTGGCTTTTCCTTGCGGCCACGGACCATCTCATCAAGTGAGACACCGTTGACTTGGATGACCTTGTAGCGGACGCCGGGAATATCACCGTACGAACGACCCATGCGGCCGCCGATACCTTCAACCATCACTTCGTCGTGTTCGTCGATGAAGTTGATGGCACCATCGCCAGGGGCGAAGGCCGTCAATTTGTTGCCGTTTTTGATGAGTGAAATTTTGACGGCTTTCCGAATGCCTGAGTTCGGCTGCTTGGCTTCAATACCGACCTTTTCAATGACGATGCCTTTGGCCTGGGTGGATCCAGCAAGTGGATCGTGCTTGGCTCGAGACTTGAGCATACGCTTCTTGTATCGGCGGTCCGACCAACGGAATTTTTGTCGGTCTTTGGCCATCTTTGCGCCGGCGAAGAGTCCTCTACCCATCATAGTCACCTCATTGAGCATTTTGCCGACTTGCCGCCCCTATTTAATCAAATCCCTTTAGGCAGGCCGTTCGTGGTCGGCGTCATTTGATTTAGAGGCCACGCTTGACCTTCTCTTTCAACCATGAACAACATTGAAACAACGCCTCCAACTCGGTGGTGCATGGCCTTCCGTGACCATCTGGGTGCTGCCGCTGTGGAAACGTCCAAAGTGAGCCTCGTCCATGGAATGCTTCACCACTCCCAATCAAGCGGTCATGCCATGACGGTTTACACCAACATCGAGGAGTGTCCGGGGCATCGGGCAGCCGTGAACATGCTTACCCGAGATCGGCTTTGTGCTGCCATTGGCATTGAACCTGAAGAATACATCGACACGCTGGGCTGGGCCATGAGCCACCCCAGCGAACCCGTTATTGTGGACCAAAGCGAGGCCCCCTGCTTCGAACATACCGTTGAGGACGTTGATCTGCGCACGATTCCAATTCCGCACCATTGGCCTCAGGACCGGGGGCGATATTCCTCAGCAAGCATCATTATCGCCCAAGACAACGGGATTCGCAATGTTTCTTTTCATCGCCAATTCCTCCGGGATGAAAATCACCTCGTTGTGCGCTTGGTTCCACGTCATCTACGGACCATGGTAACCCATGCTCGTGAGGAAGGCCGGGAAGTTTCCGTTGCTGTTGTGAATGCACCCGATCCAGTGGTCCTTCTCGCAGCAGCGATGTCGTTCAATGAAAACATCGACGAATTGACCATCGCTGCTGCATTGCATGAAAAATTGTACGGTCGCCC
>CAXHCG010000308.1:0-1510 GCA_964014905.1 uncultured Candidatus Poseidoniales archaeon
ACACTCGAACCTTCGTCGGCAGCGTCAGATGTGTATAAGAGACAGGGACACATAGCTATCATGAATGCAACAAGAAAAAAATACGGAGGGATTGCTCACCTGTGCTTTGTGAATGGTGACACTGAATGCAGGCTCGATCGGAAACCAGTCAGCAAGTTCCACCTTCGATGGGAAGTATCGGGAGGATCCTCCGGCTCCTCTGATCTGCGCGACCTTGTACTTGACATTTTTTTTGCTTGCAAGTTCTATCGGAATGACAATTTTCCCCGGACAGTCTGGTAGAGATCCGTGCTTCCACATTCTTCGAAGTTCCGCTTTCATCTCTCTGATGTTGTCGCTGTCCTCTTTCAGATCAGGGAACAGTTCCACATTCATTACGTCGGGCGGTCTGTCGAGGGTGATGACCTCTCCCGGCGCAGCGCCATCAAGCCTCCGCTCGAAGTTATCCAAGCGATCCGGATCTCCGAACGAAACGGAATGGTATATGATCAGTATGCCGTTGGCCAAACGTTTATTTGTGTTGATGTTAAAAGTAAGATAACCGAGTGCCTCTGGCACATACATTTCCCAGAAGCAAGACTCTTCCATGGCACGTTTGACATTTTCCGGGCTTCTTGGTTTGCCTTTCCAAGTTTTTTCTCGGATCCGTTTCGGCCACCTGACAACATTGGTGCGATGCTTCCTTGCCCATCGCTTGGCTTGGATGTGATTGAACTCCTGCCGTTCTCAATTTCCAGGCGTCAGAATGATCGCAAATTCGAATTCTTTGTCGGACACATCGAGTGTTTCGTAGTTGCGTAGGTCATGGGCCGTTATTGTCTCTCCCTCGCTCATACGCTCCAACAAGGCGGTGTGTTCTGCATCTTCCGATCGGTGTTGGGTCGTCAGTTTGATCAGTTTAGCAGTTTTGAATAGCTCCACACCTTGACGGACGATCGTGGTGACGTTCCATTTCTTGTTGTTGTAGATGGTGTTCCTCTTGGTCAGTTTCTTCTCGAGAACCATCATCGCAACTTCAGGAATGGACGGACCACCGACCGGCGGCAGCTGATCGAAATCCCCGAACATGATCACAGCTAAGCCACCGAACGGCTTGGTGGAGTTGCATGCCGTTTGGAGTCTCGCATTGAGATAAGCCAGCATGTAAGGCTTCAGGGTTGATATTTCGTCAATGATGATACAGGATATCTTGGACATGTCGTATTTCTTCTTGAACATGAGAAGTTTCTGTTTATCCCACTTCCTGACTCTTTGTTGGTCTTTGCTGCAGTCTATTGGGATGTCCATCATAGACATCAGACTCATTCCGTCAATGTTGACAGCTGCTATTCCGTAGAGTGCCATCCGAAGCTGATCCCCTGCCTGCAGAATTCTCGAGATGTTGTCTAACACTTTCACCAAGAAGGATTTGCCGACACCTGGCCCGCCTGTGATGTTGAGGATCGTCGCCTCGTATTCCTTAGAGCTGTCTCTTATACACATCTCCGAGCCCACGAGACCGCTGATAATC